>CAZSQH010000001.1:0-34836 GCA_964608655.1 uncultured Candidatus Saccharibacteria bacterium
GGGTATTTTTCTCGTCGTAAGGACATAGAAAAATCTTTCGCTTCCCTGATGCAAGCAAAGCAGTTTGCTTGCTCACCTGCAAAGAAAAACATTTTGTTTTTCTTGTCGGGGTGCAGGGAATCGAACCCTGTTCTCACGGTCCCAAACCGCGTATACTACCGGTGTACTACACCCCGAATAACCTTTTTATACTAACATATTTTTATATAAAAACAATTGTCTCACCCTAAAACAATATTCTCTATCATTCTCACTCGAGCAAGCCTCTTGTGCATATCGAGGTACACCACAGCTAGGTCAAACTGCCACTCGGTATTGCCTATCCTGTTGTGGATCAAATATGTGCCAACAGTTCTAGCCAAACGACGGATCTTCCAAGGGTGCATATTTTCCTCTGGTCGGAAGGTCCCCTCTTCCTCTTTTCTATCATTTTCTACCAAATCTCGCGAAACAGATTTGACCTCGATAAAATAAAGCTTTCCTTCTTTGGTAGCTATAATATCGATCTCGCCCCACTTCTTTGTATAATTGCGCTCCTTAATGAAAAATCCTTTCTTTTCAAGGTATTTGCAGGCTACATCCTCGCCCAACTCCCCTATTTTTTGGCTTTGAGAAGTAAATTTTTTCATCTCATTTAATTAAAGTGTTTCACGTGAAAGACATAAAAGGACATAAAAAGTGTCTTTTATACCCATAACACACATAGTTATCCACATTTTTGTTGATTTTTAAGGATTTTATGCCTCATATTTAAAAGACACAAAAAGACAAAACTTGGTGCGGGATAGGAGAATCGGCTACCACGTAGCCAGGTATTTTTCTCCTCGCAAGCGACATAGAAAAATCTTTCGTTCTCCTACGCAAGCAAAGAAGTTTGCTTGCTATCCTCTTACTCTGTGCGGGATAGGAGAATCGAACTCCTGTCTCATCCTTGGCAAGGACGTGTTCTACCACTAAACCAATCCCGCAAAACTAAATTGGTCTTTGTATTATAATCGTTTTTAATTTAAAATGCAATTATGAATTTAAAGCTTATTTTGCAAGCTTATTTACTATTTTATAATTTTAGTATACAATACATAAGTCGTCAAAATAATACGCACCCGTGGTGAAATGGATATCATTACTGTCTTCGGAACAGTCGTTTCAGGTTCGACTCCTGACGGGTGCACAAAAAAACTCTATGGAAAAAATAAATATAAAGGCAATTCCTCCTTTTGTTACACATGTAACAACAACCCTCCAAAAAGCGGGGTTTGAAGCGTATCTAGTGGGTGGGTGTGTTCGTGATCTTGTTATTGGAAAGAATCCAAACGATTGGGATGTAACAACGAATGCACACCCAGAAGAAGTACAGAAAATATTTTCCGACGTTAAAACAGTCTGTGAGAACAATTTTGGTACCGTAACTATTCTGAACATGCCCACAGAAGCAAAAGAGGGCGTTACACGGGAAACACCTAAACAAAATAATATTGTCCAAGTCACAACCTACCGGTCTGAAGGAACATATACCGATTTTAGACGTCCAGATACAGTTACTTATGAAACAAAATTAGAGAAAGACCTCGAGCGACGCGATTTTACTATAAATGCCCTTGCTTACGACCCTGTAAAAGACGATATAAAGGACATTTTTGGTGGTATAAAGGACATAAAGGACAAAATAGTACGTTGTGTCCTTTTGCCCTCTGATCGCTTCCAGGAGGACGCTTTGCGCATGCTCCGTGCTGTAAGGTTTTCCACACAGCTTGATTTTGGAATTGATGGAGAAACTCTTTCTGCTATCGCAACCAACTCCCATCTTTTAAAGGAAATATCTCCTGAACGTATTCGTGACGAGTTTATTAAAATCATTGAATCAAAAAACCCTGCAATTGGTCTAGGATTGCTTCAAAAAACAGGACTTTTGATCTACATTATTCCTGAACTTCTTGAAGGGGTTGGATGTGAGCAAAAAGGAGCCCATATTTACGACGTTTTTGAACACAGTGTTCAAGCACTCCAACATTCAGCTGACAAAGAGTTTGATACTGATGTTCGTCTTGCGGCACTGTTTCATGACATTGGAAAACCTTCTACTCGCCGATATGACCGATCTAAAGATAAATACACGTTTTTTGGTCATGAAGTAGTAGGTGCCAGAATGACAAAAAAAATACTTGAACGACTCCATTTTTCACGTGAAACTGTTTCCCGTGTAACCCTTCTTGTGAGAAACCATATGTTTTTCTCTGATACTGAGCAGATCACCCTCTCTGCTGTTCGTCGTATTATTCGAAATGTTGGACCAGAAAATATCTGGCTCCTCATGCAGGTGCGCGAATGTGACCGTGTAGGCATGAAAAAGGCGGAAGCGCCCTATCGATTACGAAAATACCACGCCATGATTGAAGAGGCGCTCCGGGATCCGATTTCTGTTGGTCAACTCGCTATCGATGGAGTCTACTTGATGGAGGAGTTGCACGTGAAACCAGGACCTCGTATGGGTTGGATACTTCACGCACTTCTTGAAGAAGTCTTAGAAGATCCATCACTAAACACTGTTGAAAAACTCTCGGAGCGAGCTCGTGATTTAGATGAACAAGACGATAGTACGCTTAAAACATTAGGGGAAAAGGGGAAGATGGCAAAAGAAGAAGCAAATGAGGGAGAACTAAAAGAGCTTCATAAAAAACACAGAATAAAATAAAAACCCCACATAACAGTGGGATTGTTCTCTATTACATATATTGGCACCAAAAGTTTATTGCGGTGCTATCTTTTTGAGCGATGTAAGAATCTGCAAGGTAAAAATTGAGTTCTCCTAAAAATTCCTGGAGGTACCTGTTGTACTTAGTAGGAATAACAATTTGTTGAAATTCAAAAAAGTATGCCTGGCGCTCAATTTCTTCAAACAGTGCATTAAACATTTGCTTTTGATGCTCTTCTGAGGAAGAAAGAAATTGTACAAACAGAAGATAGTGCTCTCCCAACGAATATTGGGCAATAGACATGATTTGTTTTAATTTTTCATTCCTTATTGCCGCAACAGGGGAGTACCCTGCCATAAATGAAAGAATTTCGGTTGTCTCAGGGTCGATAACAGCATAGAGCATGCGTATCTTTGCTGAATCAATCAACAGTTTCTTTACTGCAGGTAAAAGCACTGTTGTGTTTAAATTTTCACTTCTTCCTTTTTTTGAAACATACTGTCGCTGAAGCCCAAACTGAAACTGTATTACTCTATCAACATCGTCTTCGCAGAGTCTGACAATATCGTATTGGTACATAGGCGTTGTTTTGCCGATTATATCTTTTTTTATAGCGGTGTGCTAGGATGCTTGAAAATCTTTTGCGTATGCTCTATGCCAAAGAAAAACGTTCATTTTCTATAGGTATCATTGGTGCGGGAACTCTCTTGCTTCCAAGTCTCGAGGTTCGAGCTCCTATTATCATGACCGATGATCCTTGCATACTGTGTCCCATCGAAGAGGAAAGTGTTGCAACAAAACATCTTGAGGTTGTTGCGTTAACAAAAACCCGAGAGACGCTTTCTTTAATTTTTGTAATCAAAGAAAGCGATCTATTTTCGTTAGTACCACTGAATAAAGTTCCTTATGATTTTGGAATATACACTCCAAAAATCATCAACAAAAAAATATTGCAATCAGTACCCTCTATCAGTCGCGGACCTCCAAAAGTCCGCTGTTTTATTTTTTTATTGCATTTTTGATAAAACAGGTTAGGATGTAAAAAACAATTGATATGAAAAAGTACGGCATTGTTGCATTTGGCATGGTTATTGCACTGGTCATTGCGGTTATTGTTTGTTTTATTGTAGAAATAAAACGAGACGCTTCTGCATCTGCAGTCACGCAAAAATCAAATACAAAATGACAAACAAAGACATACACGACGGTTGTTTGGGAATAATAAAAACAGCATTCATTGTTCTTATCATTTTTCTTATATTGAAATATTGTAAAAAAGAAACTCCGACATCTCCCTCTTTAGAAATGAAGAGGGTTTTTATTTTTACAGAAAAAGAGAGTATGCTATAGAAAACATCACCTATGATCGGAACTGCTCTTTGGATTGTGGTCGGTACCGGCTATTACACATACCTCTGTGTAACCATGGGACCACAACAAGCGAACAAAAAAATAAAAGAAAAATACAAACATGCTCGGCTGTGGGTACGCCGCACCTCCACGAAACGAAAGTATTGCACTGCAAAAATTATACTCAGAAAAAGTTTTCGCAGTGTCTATTCATTTGTATTGAGGTGCCCTGTTTTTTTCTTTTAGCAAAACAATCTGTGAACTAATACAGATTGTTTTTATTTTAAATCGATAAGCACTGGACAGTGGTCACTCCCAAGCACATCTCCAAGAATCTTTGCGGAGGTTACATTTGACTTTAACTTTTCACTTACAAATATGTAGTCGATACGCCACCCGATATTTCTTTCACGAGCTTTTGCAAAATGACTCCACCAACTGTAGTGCCCATTTCCTTTTGTAAATAGTCGAAAGGTATCTACAAACCCTGATGTTATCATTTTTTCTACACCTTCTCTTTCTTCATCGGTAAATCCTTTTTTACCAACATTTTCTTTTGGTCGAGCGAGATCGTCTGGAGTATGTGCCACATTGAGATCTCCACAAAATACGACTGGCTTTTTCTTTTCTAAGAGTTTCACGTATTCAAGAAATGCCGGATCCCAATGTTTCTGTCGTAGTGTTACTCGAGAGAGATCATCTTTTGCATTTGGAGTATACACAGTGACAATAAAAAATGTTTCAAATTCAGCACAAATGACACGCCCTTCACTATTTGGATCTCCATAGTCATCGGCATCAAGTTTGTATTTTTTCACAATCGATTGAGGAATATCGTTGAAAACAGCGATTGGTTTTTGTTTCGTGAAAATAGCTGTCCCACTGTATCCTTTGCGAGACGCTGAATTCCAATACTCTTCATACTCAGAGAGATCTATTTCACTTTGATGTTGCTCTGCTTTTGTTTCTTGTAAACAGAGAATATCTGGCTTGTATTTTTCTATAAATGGCACAAAGAGGTTTTTCTTATGCACTGCTCGTATCCCATTTAGATTCCAAGAAATGATTCGCATGAAGCAATTGTAGCTTGCCTGTGCAGACAAGCAAATAAAAGACCCTCTCACTTTGAGAGGGTCACATGCGTTAGCGCTTGTTGGTTGGTAGTTTTTCGACAGTATCGACTCTTTTCAAAGAATCGTATCCATAAAAGATACGGTCTCCCTTTTTAAGCACTAGGGAGGAATCTTTTGTAAAGGCACCTGAAATAGAAATATCAGCACCTTTCCTTCTGTTGGTATCAAGAAAAACGATGTCGTTTTTCATATCAACCTTTGTTACCCTCCCTGTATCAAAATACAATTGAGGATGCTTACTACTTGAGTATGGATTTTCACACCCACTCAAAACAATTCCAATCAAAACAGCTACTCCGAGCTTCGAAACGTGTTTTTTCATTCGATTCTTTTTTTAAAATGAACAATTCGGACGAGCACTATAGCACGAAATAATTTTTTTGGTCAAAAAAAAAATCCCCTCACAAAAGTGAGGGGATGCTACGGATTAAATGAAAAACGTTATGCAGGCTTTTCTTCTTTTTTTTCAGCCGAAGGTTTTGGATATTCCACCTTCATCCCACCATCAGCAAATATCGTCCATGTGGCTCCCGTGCCTTTCAGGTTTTCATGTACCTTCAGCAAGTCAACAGCAGGTTGCACAGGCTTTCTCCTTTCAGATGAAACCGAAGCAGATGGCTGATGATTGTTCGGATACACATTTACAGTCGTCGGGGTAGGTGCAGGTGTCGCAGGTTGCTGGTTTTGTCTGTTGTGCAAATAAATTGCCAATAAAATCGCTCCAACAATCAACAACAGGATCAGAAATACCAGAGGATCGCTGTAATGCCAGAATGTGCTTCCGCTTGATACTCCTTTATTTGAGGGAGTATCGTAGTGGTAGTGATTCTGATTAGCATTGATCGTCACATGGGTGTTGTGGCTGTTGGTCTGATTCACACTTGCCTGTGGCGAATAATTCCTCCTTCTTTCTCTTCCGATCTGAGGTTTTTCCTTTTGAACCGGTTCAACTGTAATATCATTCCCGATAATCGGCTCAGCTTTTACGATCAAGCTATCTCCGCAGGGGAGTTTCACTGTTTGCTGGGCAGAAACAAAGGTTGAGACTGAAAATACGATGGCGAGAAACAAAATAATTCTTTTCATTTTTTATCTGTTTTTGGTTTTGAATGTGCTATTTGCTAGGTATATATTAGCATATTTATATATAAATGTCAAGTATATTATTTGACTTTATTTAGTAAATATGTATAATTGCTCTTGTAAACCAGTCCTTTAAAACAACTAAAAACCTAATATGAGATATGTTTTTCTTATATGCGCTGTGTTTCTCTTTTCTTGCAAACAAGAAAAAACACATAAAGTAGATAAAAACATTGCTTTTGGTATAGATGTCTCCCAGTATCAGGGAGTCATCGATTGGAAGACTGTTGCTTCTCAGAAAAAGCACCCTATCGAGTTTGTATTTATACGAGCGACAATGGGGAAAAATCGCAAGGACAAAAAATTCCAGTACAACTGGAAAGAAGCGAAAAAAAATGGTTTTATCGTTGGGGCGTATCACTATTACGATCCCAACGAACATTCAATCACGCAAGCAAGAAATTATCTTGAGACTGCCACTGTACTGAAACCGGGAGATTTCATCCCTGTTGTTGATATTGAACAATTAGGTAAACGTCAATCGGTCGCACGATTACGTCTCGGTTTGAGACGGTGGCTCACTGAAATTGAAAAAGTGTATGGGGTAAAACCCATCATTTATACAGGACATGCCTTTTTCAAAGACCACCTGCTCGATGAATTTAAAGAGTACCCCCTTTGGGTAGCTGCGTACTCACAAGAAAGAAGAGAGGATGCTATTGTGCAATCCTCAATAATTCATCAGTTCAGTGAGAAAGTCACTGTTCCTGGTATCAGAGAAAACAAGGTGGATGGTAATGATATCCGCCGAGAGCATATACAAAAACTGCTCTTGAAATGATTATTCGGACCCCTCAGTAGAGGGGTCTTTTTGTTTGACAAAATGAAAAATGCATGCTATTTTTAAAAACGAAATTTGTTTGTTCATCTAAAACATACGCATGAAAAAGTTTCTGTTTTTTCCGCTCATGGCAATCCTCTTCGTAGGAACCATTGATTTTCTTTCTTCCTGTTCAAACGCCTCAGCCTCGAAGGTGGATGTAGTAAATGGGACAACCCCCATGGATGTTCACGATATCCAGTGGCGAACCGAGTTTATCAATTCGTTAAAAGAAATGACTCCTGAACAGCGTAAGGCTGAAGTGGACCGTGTATTGCCGAGACTCAACAGCCAGCTCGTTGCGAGCCTGCAACAGAGAGGGAAGTATTGCGAAATCAAATCCATTGAGTACGCATTTGGATCCGGTAAGGCAAAAGAAGTAGAGTCGGGAGACGGAAATAGCTATGACGGCTACTATGCCGACCAACTGTACGCCATCGTAAAAGGTGGTAGTTGCTTCAAAGATTCCACCATTGTGTTCATTCAATGCCTCAACGGAACGTTTGTTATTGACGGCGAATCCATTTTTTCACTTGGGTTTTCCCAGCCGGTATTTGTAATACAAAAACCTAACGGAATTAATACCTACACCGACTACCGGACATCGATCTGGTTAGCGGAAGTGTTTGGATTGAAGGTTCACAAGGGGCAAGGGTGGAGTGGTCCCATTATTTCCTATAAAGAAGCTTACGATCTCTACGATCGCCTCGGAGAAACTGCAGTCACCGTTGAAGTATACGACGGAGACCAGTTCGATTTGGGAAATATGACATACACCCACAATGGAAAGGTGACGTATGCAAAAAGAGAATAGAACTACTACGTTGTTACTCAAAAGCCGTTTTAAAACGGCTTTTATTTTTTGCTGTGAAACTTTTTATGAATCTCTCTGAGTTGGCGGTCGGTAACGTGCGTATAGACCTGTGTTGTCGCAATATTTGCGTGACCTAACATCATCTGAACAGAACGAATATCGGCGCCGTTTGATAGTAGGTTTGTTGCAAACGAGTGACGAAGCACGTGAGGGGTAACTTTTTTTGATATCCCTGCTTTTGTTGCATAGTGTCGTACAATTCGCTCAATAGAACGCGGAGTGAGTCGTGTGGTACTTTTACTATTTTTTGAAGCATTTACAAACAGCGGCTCTTCCATATCTTTTCGAGCAGTAAGATATTTTTTAATTGCATCTTTTGCATCAGAAGACAAAAAAACTACACGAATTTTTTCTCCTTTTCCTCTAATGGAAAACTCTTCTTTTGATAGATCGAGGTCTCTGTTGAGAGAACACAATTCAGAAAGTCGAAGTCCTGTAGAAAAAAATAGTTCGAGCATTGCTTTGTCACGAAGCTGCTTTATATCGGTACCATCCGTTGCTTTGAGGAGGCGGTTCAGTTCATCAGTGGAAATAAGGTCGAGGTCTCGAGCACCGACTTTTGCAAGCTCAATTGTATCAGGAGAAAGTGCTGTAATATTTCTCTTTCGCAAGTATTTCAAAAAGGAGCGCAGCGCGATCATGTAGTAGTTCTGTGTCACTTTTTTCATGGTGGCACTTGTTTGTCCTTTTACTTTAATTCCTGGCGCTCGATTGAGCTTAAGACGAAATTCTCTGATGCGATCCTCTGTAATATCTGAAACCGCTTGTATGTTCATATCTTTTATAAAAGTATCGATATAGTGGCCGTAGTTTCTCACCGTTAGCTGGCTTCTTCCTTTTTCTATTTCGATATATTCAAGAAATTGACGCACCGCATCGAGAATCTGCATATCAGAAAGTATATAACGTCGCAAAATATTTTTATACCATGGTACTTACGATAAGTATTGACGAAATGCGGTTTGGTATGTAGTATCAACAAAAATACTTGTTATATGAAAAATAGAAACCTCGTAGAAGATCTCTATGATGTCATTGGTTATGTTGGTGACCGAGATCTGAGTCAGGCAGAAGTAAACGCAATTTCTTTCATACTACGCTCCATAAAAGTAGGGGATGCTGAACGCATCACCACAGAACAGCAAAGAGCAAGTATCATCACGTCTCAAAAAGCAAGGGAATATTTCAAAAAACACCCTAACAAAAAAATAATTGTGGTTGGTGATATCCGTATTCCGGAAGCGCAACTGTTTGGAACCGCAAGTTATTTCGGTATCCCATCAAAAAACATCAGTCTCTTTCTTGAATACGACAAGTTAAAGAAAAATTTTCCATTTAAGGAAATTGAACACCACGACACCATCGCAGTGATCTTTGGAGCGATGCCTCACAATGTTTCAGAGAAAGGATCTGAAATAAGCCCCCTGCAAACAGCAATAAAATCTATGGGGGACCACGCTGTACCGTTTGTGGTTACTGATATGAAAGTGACAAAAGAAAAAATACGAAGCTGTTTTGGTCAGATAACAAAACATATTTGTGAAAATGGCGGCGTCCGGTTAAAAAAATCGGTGTCACCCGCATAGAATACTAAGCAAGTCGAAAGGACTTGCTTTTTTTATTGGGTATGTTAGAATAGAAATCATGTTAACGACCAAGAAAAAGCAAACCATCATAAAAAAGCACCAAGTCCACGAGAAGGACACTGGGTCTAAAAAAGTGCAAGTGGCAATGCTTACTGAAAAAATTGATCAGCTTGCTGATCACTTGAAAAAGCACAAGAAGGATAACCACTCTCGTCGTGGACTTATCAAAATGGTTGCTGATCGTAGAGGCCACATTAAAGTACTCGAGAAGAGCAACCCAAAACAGCACGCTGAAGTACTCAAGATTATAAAAAATTAATTTCTCTACAATACCGTCAGTATGACGGTATTGTTTTATACTAGTCTATTTTTCTTTCAAAAGAATACTAAGACGAGTATACTGACCTATATGGCAATTATTAAACAGAAAGACCAGCGCGTAGGAATATTTATCGATACACAAAATCTCTACCACACCGCAAAAAATATCTATAAGCGCAAGGTAAACTTTGCAAATGTTGTAAAAGATGCCCTTGCGGGAAGAAAACTCATTCGAGCAATTGCCTATGCCATTACTACAGAAAGTGAAGATGAGAGTGCGTTTTTGAGCGCTCTAACAAAGGCAGGCATTGAAACAAAAGTAAAAGACCTCCAGGTATTTTATGATGGAAGCAAAAAAGCAGATTGGGACATTGGGCTTGCGATTGATGCAGTAACTATGGCACCAAAACTCGACGCAATTGTTATCATTTCAGGAGATGGAGATTTTGTTCCACTCTGTCGCTATTTACAGTATCACCATGGGGTACAAGTTGAGGTGGTAACATTTGGACAATCAGCAGCGACTTCTCTCAGAGAAGCAGCGGATGATTTTTTTGATCTATCGCTTACTCCAAAAAAATATCTTCTCGGATATTAGTACTACTATTGTATGGAACCTGAACAAACAAAACCCATTTCTGAAAAACCACCAATTCCTGCTGAAAAAGAAACTCCTGATACAACCGTCCATCGTCGAAGTCATACGTACGAAGATGATGTTGCTAAAGCAATGAACGCTACCGATGCGTCGGTAGTGCAAGAACTACTACAAACAGCACGGGAAAGAGAAGTCACAGAAAAAGAATATAAAAAAAGTATCTGGCAAAGAAAATGGTATTCTATTTTTTCTATCTTATTTGTTGTGGCTGCAATAGCGGGATTTGTCTATGCAATCTATCACTACTACACCCTCACTGTTCCTGTTGAACAACAATATTCTGTAGGAGTATTTCCAACAACAACTCCTGTGGTAGTTGGAGAAACTGATATTCGAAAAGCGATAGAGGGAATTCGCGCAGACACCACACTTAAAAAAAATGAGCCGTATCTTGTCCCTCTCGTTGAAGATGCAACAACCCTTGTTCCTGTTTCAAAAGAAAAATTTTTTTCTTTTATTGAAGGAATCCCTAGTGAGCCCTTCGCAGCAACTATTGATGTTGTGCGTTTAGGGGCACTTCACGACGGTATTGCTACTCATCCATTTATTATCCTTTCAATTGCTGACCCTGAGGTTGCATCGAAAGAATTTCTAATTGCAGAATCAACATTGCTTCAGTTGTTTTATAAAGCGCTCGGACTCGATATTAGTAGTTATGTTTCCGAAATTGGAAAAGGATTTGAAAGTGAATACACTGTAAACCTTCCTGTACGCATTCTTCGAACTACTTCTGAGGTGGCATCTGAAGAAAAACCAATCATCCTCTACGCGTACATTACACACAACATAATCCTTGTCACTACAGAAATCTCCGTTCTCTCATCTGTGTATGACACCATCATTAGACAATAAGTGGTCTGTGATTATAAGGATATTTTTAAAACTAAAAACAGAAAAAGAAAAGACTTGTGCTTTTTAGTGGTCATGCTAGTATACTTCGCAATGATGAATACGAAACCATTTAAAGAAAAACTTGAAATAGAAAAGGCACACATTGAGGAAGAGCTTCCTCAAATCGCACGCTTCAATGAAGAGACTGGGCTTTGGGAAGCCACTCCTGATCAGGATTTAATGGGAGAGATTGATGAAAACGATGCTGCAGACCGATTTGAAGATTTTGAAGAACGAAGCGCAGTCCTTGCCACATTACAATCACGATTAAAAGATATCAACGATGCACTTCTTAAAATAGAAGCAGGGACCTACGGAACATGCGAAGTCTCTGGAGAAAAAATAGAAGAAGACCGTCTCAACGCAAACCCGGCAGCTCGCACTTGTAAACATCACATTAATTCATAACAAAACGCTCCCAGCTGGTGGGAGTGTTTTGTTATGAAAGAAGCTATACTTTATGTGTGTCATTCTCTCGTGTACAAAGTGCACAACTGACTGGACTTCGAGCAACTAGCGTTATTGTTGAAACAGACATTAATAGAGGGTTGTATGTATTTCAAATTGTCGGACTTCCTGATAAAGCAGTGGAAGAAGCTCGTGAACGTGTCATTAGTGCGCTTCGTAATAATCTTGGTAAAAATCCTAAAGCAGAAAATCAAAAAGTGATTGTTTCACTTTCACCAGCAGAACTCAAAAAAGAAGGAGCTTATTTTGACAGTGCGATTGCTATTGGGTACCTGACCGCAACGGGTGTTCTTTCAGAAAAACAAATTGCAGATACACTGTTTGTTGGTGAGCTTGCACTCAATGGAGAGCTTCGTGCAGTTCGTGGTCTCCTTTCAATTATCGCTTTTGCGAAGGAACATGGAGTGAAAAAAATATACGTTCCACAAGCAAACCATCATGAAGCATTTCTCGCGCTTTCAAATACAGCAGATGTTACCGTGTATCTTGTTCCAACACTTGCAGATCTTGTTTCACATCTCCAAGAAAGAGAAAGTAACGTCACTCTCCCAATAAAAACAGATCGAGCAATAACCCCACCACTCTCGTCAATTGATTTTGGGGAAGTAAAAGGACAACATATCGCAAAACGAGCACTCACCATTGCTGGTGCGGGAGGGCACAACGTTATTCTTTACGGCCCCCCTGGCACTGGAAAAACAATGCTTGCAAAAGCGTTTCACTCTATCTTGCCACCACTTTCTTCAGAAGAGTTTTTGGAAGTTGCTACTATTTATTCTTCAATCGGATTGGTAGCTGATGTGTTACATGGCACCCCACCACTTCGCACCCCACACCACAGCGCATCGCATGTAGCAATCATTGGTGGAGGGAGTGTCATTCGGCCTGGTGATATTTCTTTAGCACACCGAGGAGTGTTGTACCTTGATGAATTTCCTGAATTTGATCGACGTGTAATCGAAGCACTTCGTGAACCACTTGAAGAAGGATCAATAACTGTCGCTCGCGCAAAAGGGTCGGAACGATTTCCTGCACGATTTATTCTCCTTGCTGCAATGAACCCTTGTCCGTGTGGCTATCGAGGAAGTGGTATACAAACATGTACTTGTTCTGCATCTGAACTTGCGAGATATCAGAAAAAAATTTCAGGACCTATTGTTGATCGTATTGATTTATGGGTCCCTGTATCACATATCGAATACAAAACACTTCATGAAAATGCAAAAGAAAAAGAAAGTGTAAAAATCGCTGAACAAATAAAAAGGGTGAGAGAAAAACAACTTACGCGTTATAAAAAACTTAACAGCGAACTTTCTTCACACGAAGTACAGTCAGTAAGCGGTATTACAAAAGATGCGATACGCAATTTACAGCAATACGCCGAAAAACTTCACCTCTCCCCTCGCTCATATCTACGCACTATAAAAATTGCCCGCACTATCGCAGATCTCGAAGAAAGCGAAACCGTAGAAGTACCCCACATCCTCGAAGCGCTTCAGTACCGTCCAAAGAACGACTGAGGTATACTCACTGATATGATAGAAAAATTTTTAGCCAATCTTGGTTTCTCGAAAAAAGAGATCGATGTCTATCTCAAACTTTTGAGCGTAAGCGATGCTACCGTAACGGAACTTTCTCGAATGACCACTATCAACAGAACAACACTGTATCCCATTCTTGAGCATTTGGTTACAAAAGGGTTGGTGGTCGAATTAGAAAAAGGAAAGAAAGCACGCTTTCAAGCAGAACCAGCAGAACGACTGGGTACTTATATTCAAAATGAAAAAGCAAAACTTGATGAACAAGAAAAACTTCTTGATGAAGTAATTCCTCGCTTGAAAAGTGTTTCATTACAAGCGGGAGAAAAAGCTATTGTGAAAGTATTTGAAGGAAGAGAAGGAATATTAAAATCAGTACAAGAATATTTTGAAGCAAACGATACCACTAATGATACCGCTTATCTTATTTACCCAAAAGATACGCTTGCTAATTTTTTTTCAGAAAAAGAAAGAGTGTCTGCACGAAAACTAAGATTGGATAAAAAAATAAATTCAATATCAATTTATACAACAAAAGGAGATGCTTTGTCTTCTGACGAACACTCAACTCGTTATAAAATAAACCCTGATGAATATGAAGTGTATTGTGATATAGGAATCTTTAAAGATAGAGTCCGTATCCATACGCTTGGACAAGAACTAGGAGCTATCTATATAAAAAGTAAAGATGTCGCAGATACATTAAAAACACTTTTTAAACTAGCAATAAAAGGCATCCGTTCAGAAAAATAAGAAAACCCCGCGCACTGCGCGGGGTTTCAGTTACGAGAAATACACTCGATCTAGAAGAATGTGTTCATTCTTTAAATCAAACTGTTTTCGTAACTCTTTCTTAGGATCTTTTTCAATTTTTTTCTTTTTTAGATTAAAAAATTGTTTTTTCGATTTTCCTAGTCTCCTAGAAAGAATCGAGCTTTGTTTACACTACTAGTCTCCCAATGTTTACCTCCTTCTTTTTTTGTTGAATCCAAAAAAGATATATAGTTTGACCACCCTGGTGGTGGGTGAGGACCTCATTATCGATCCTCACCCAACCGAGTTAGTCAATCATTGTACCTCCTTTTGGTTTTGGTTATTAATTTGGTTTCCTCAGTATACTAGCAGAATATCTCTATTTTGTCAATATTTTTTGACTATTTTCATAAAATCTTTATATAATAAGTCAATTTTTGTTATATAAAGTCTATCTTTATAAAATAATATAGCTATATTTTATATGCTTTTTTAGTCTATTTTAACTATTTTGACAAAATTACTTGACAAAATTATTTATAGGTGCTAGACTACCTTCAGAACATTGAAAATGAATATCAACAAACAAGAGTTTTAGTTCGCACTCACATATGCACATAAACCATTGTCGGAGTTCGCCTACTAGAAACCCTTGTTTGATAGCCAGTTTTAATGGTCGCATCCCGTCTTCTCTCGACGAGAAGCGATTACTAGGAGCAACTCCTTTGAGTCAAACATGTGTGGTGCATGTTCCTAGTAACCGCTTCTTTAGAGGGTTATAAAGAGTGGAAAATCCAGCAAGGACAACTGCATGTGGAACCCCCCTTGGCAACCGCCGGTTGATTCCCGGCAAAAGAAGGTTTGAAGTGGTAGGTTTTTAAGCTTATGAGCTTAAAAACCTACCACGCTACTAAGAGAGTCTTGCTCTAAGTAGTCCAAAAAATCTAGGTAAAGCATTCGTTTCTGGTGACGAATCCTCTCTGGTAACAGAGGAAAGCTTTAATTTAAACGGAGAAACAAAGCCGTATGTGCCAAGGTTTCTCCTCTTTATCAGGATCGTGATTGGAGAGACGCCTGTCATGAGTACAGTCGAATGATGGTTCTGTAGAGAGATTTGATCTTTTATAAAAACCAAAACTAAACCAAGGACTTATGAGTAACAAGAAACTCACCAAAGGAGATCTGTACGCAGCCGCAAACAAGCTCCTGTCCAAGGCCGGATTTTCATTTGATGGTGCTCCCAAGAAAAACTTTTCGCGCAAGCAGAAGTTTTTCGAAAGGAAGATCGTCATTATGACACCGATGGGAAACGGTAGCCGGTAATTTCTCAAGGGTAAACAGGCGAGCCTAATTGTAAAATCGCCTCCATTCTTCAGATCGTGGAGAGAAAACGATCTGATTGTGGGATTGATAATTTAATAAACGTCACACGTTCGTAAGGCGCATTCAGGATAGAGAGAATGTTTTGAATACGCCTTACGAATCAGCTTGCTGATTTTGTGGGGAACTGCTCTGGAGAGCTCGATAGCCTGGCAACAGGTGATACGGGGCGATTCTTCTGCAGATCGCTTCGGGGTGAGTCACATCATCCACATCTCCACTCGTCTGGGTTACAAGGGGGGACTAACCATCCTCTCTGGTCTGTAACACAAACGTGTCCTAACTCCTTGGCGGGGGTAAAGGGAAGTCAGAAGATCTGTTGGCACCAAGGGCTGAACGCCGGAAGTGCATTTCTTTGCTGTAAAGCAAAGATCTGTCCGCCTAGACCAATCAGATTTGAAAGTTGGTGCCTTGGTTCTCTTGCCGCAAGCGAGGGTGATCAAAGCGCTCCTGTTACCAGCACATGCAGGGTTCGCAAATATTTTGTAAAAAAATATATGCAACCGGCAAACACAGGGGTAAGTGTGTGACGTAGGACCATACCGTAAACCAGTACGAAAGTGCTGGAGAAAAACGGGAGATAGGGAAGCCCCCTATCATGTACAAAACGCCGGCCAGCGTAGAGTGCAATAAGTCACACACGGATTGGTTTGCATGTTCCGTTACAAAACATGTGGTCAAAGCTGCTCCCGTTCGCAACGGTGGTTCAACTTGGGGGTCACCTCAAGGAATTGCAGCAAGTATAGGGAGACCTAATCTATACTTTTTTTCTTAATGTTCTTTATTCAACATATATTGGGCGAAATCATTCGCCCCCATTATTCAGATCGGTGAGAGAAACTGGTTTGATTGTGGAAACAATTTTGTTCATTTTAAAACAAAAAGCATGACTATTATCTTCATAATTATTTCCGGGATCACATTTGTTGCATGGATATTGATTATGAGAATGATGGTGCAACTTTATAAATAAAAATGTTTGTATCCCTCAGAGGATGGCAAACCGGTCGCGAGATCGTGGAGCACGATGGCAAACTGTACTTTGAAGTGGCGGAACAAGGTCACTGCAGTATTTGCCAATCGCGAATCGATCACATCAGAGCTGTGGTTGCTCGTAAGCAATTACAAGTAACCTACGGTCATCTGCTTGATCGATTCCCACGTGACGCGAGCACCCTATGGGTGGGATTGGATAAACCGAAATCTCAGATGAGTACCGAAGAGATCAAAAATCTCTTTCGAGAAAATTTTGAGCTTCCGATTATCTAATCTTCGGCAAGCCGTCTGGAGAAGTCCAAACAAAGCTAGATCAAGGGATTTGATCTACGCCCCTGGCTAAGGTGAGAAAACATCTTGAAACTGAAACAAAACAAAAAACACGGCAAGTTTCTACTTGCCTCCCTTTTTGAAATCATAAAGAAATTTGTGGTTTCAAAATAGGATACGTTCTTTAAATAAAAATAGATGCAAGTTGAAACAATAGTAATACTGAAAAGTCAATTCCATAACATTTGGGAAGGTCAGAAGTTAGCATCACTTACATACAAAACTCTGTACACAGGAGATGACAAACTCTACGTTGAGACATACGATCATGATTTGATTGAAGAAGTAGCGCAGCAGACCGACTTTTGGGATTGTGTGAACAACTTTAACGAATCATATTCTGTAGAAGTGCAAGTATGTGAAGATCTAGCTAACAAAAAGGAAATTGAAAAACACTTAACGTTCCTGGTTCTGGATGACATGAAGAAAAGAACTGGCAAAAACCCAGAAGACTCGTTTTTAAACAAAATGAGCGATGAAAAAAAGAAAGAAATAGAAGATGGGGTTGCGTGGGTGAGAAGAAATTTCCCTGGCTTAGGCTATTAATCAGACCGGTGTCACACTTACCCTGCAGGTAAGCCGGTTGGTAACAGAAGCGAGTCCGCATTTTTATGCCGACACAAAAAGTGAATTGGGAAACTTATGTTTCCCTCTCTTTTTGAAATCATAAAGAAATTTGTGGTTTCAAAATAGGAAATAATTTTGTTCTTTAACCTTTAAAATATAAAAAATGAAAAGGATACTTATTGTAGTGTTTACAGCAGTAGTTTTTGTTTCATGTACATCAAATTCACATGTTCGTTTTGTAAATGGCGCAGTAGTAGCAGAATCGAGGAATTATAGCGGGGTCTTTGTTCAAGTGGACACCTCTGGCGATGGTGTTGCTGATGTTGAAGCAGAAGTATACGGGAGTGCTATGAGAAAAAGCTATAAGAGAGGAGATTCTATGTCTGTAGACATTCGAACCCGTAGCCACTCCGCTGATCCGCTATTGAAATAGGGAAGCGTACGCACCAGATGGAAAAACCTTTATAACTCACAACCGACGGGATGTTGGTCTGAGGGCTGGTGAATTCAAAACATAACGAGAAGCTGGATTTCCCGCTTCTCTTTTTTATCAAAATCTTAAATAGCTATTTGAGGTTTTGTAGAAAAAAATTTGTTCATTTTAAAAAACTTTATATATGGCAACAAAACGTACACTGGTACCGTATTCTGAAATACAAAAAGGAATATCCTGCAAAAGTGAAAAAATAAGAGAAGCCTACCGTGAATACTATTGGATGTCTCCAAAAGGATTTATCCGTTTGAAACGACTAGTTCGCCTTACAGAAATACAGGCTCCAGCGATTATTTTATTTCATGAATTCGATCAAATGGTGCGCCAGATGGGAGAATCGAACATCGCAAGAAACGAAATTTTCAAGATAAAACAACTTCTTTTCAAAGAATACCCCTTATTAGAAAAAGAGATTGTAAAAGGTCGGAAGGTCAGAAATTCTCAATATTAGCAACCTTGAATGGGTTGCTTTTTTTATTTGACTTTATTCTGTAAATACATAGAATCGAGAAAAATTGTCTTGTTATGGTTAACAAAGAAATTACAGTTATCACCGATGGATCAGGAAATAAAGAACATGCGATTACCATGGTATCTAAAGGAACATTTACACATGTCCACATAGTGCAAGCGCCAAAGATGCCTGCAATTGAAGTTCCTTTTTCATTTCAAAGCGCTTTAAGAATTATTGAAGAGAAATTATCTCGACTTGTCTTTGTTTACGAGGAAGAAAAAGAAAATTTATTTTTTGTCACTATTCAAAAATATTTTTTCCTTGAAAAAGGGTGGAACCTTGGAGCAGTAGCTTATGTGCAGTGTCCCCGAGGGGTAATCATTCCTGGATATGCACGAAGTGTGCCTCTCCCCACAGAACTTTCTAACGCAATGATTGATGATATAGAAAAACGATACGCATACTTTGCTCAACTATTTCCAACGCAAAAAAATCAGCCCATGTTTGATGTATTTGTTCCTGGAGAATCAGAAATTGACTGGTTTAAAGAATTACTCCGACCAATTTTTAAAAAAATAGAGCGAGAAAAATTGTATTGATAAAAAATCCCGCGCAATGCGGGATTTTTTTAGTACTTTGTATATTTTTTGTCTTTTGTAAATGGATTTTTGATTCCGTGTGTTTCAAAGTGAAGGTGTGTCCCCGTTGATCGCCCGCTATCTCCCATGCCCCCAATCTTTTCTCCTTGGTCAACAGAGTCTCCTACAGAAACAGCAATGCTCGAGAGGTGTGCGTAAAGTGTCTGGATCCCATTATCATGAGAAATAACGATAAAGTTTCCAAATCCTCCATTGCATCGATTCTTAAGCGACCCATCAAGCCCACAACCACCTTTTGCAACAATCACTGTTCCTTCTGCTGCGGCAACAATTGGAGACCCTGTTTTTGCTCCAAAATCAACCGCATTCACTGCATGGTATCCCTGTGTGAGCACGCTTCCTGGTGCAGGAGCTATAAATGGACCGTATCGCCCAGAAGTGCTTGGTTGCGAATCTTCTTTTTCTTTAGCATCTTCCTCTTTTGGTTCAGTATCAGCACTATGATCATGTGTGTCTTCTTCTGAAAACGCAGACGAGGGAAGGGGGGAAGGGGGAAGTGTTTTTTGACTAGCCACAGGAGCTGGCGTTGCTTTTGTTTTCTGTTTTTGAGTAGGCGCTGGTGTTGCAGGGGTAGGTTCCGCATCTGGAATAATAAGTTCAAGGCCCGGCTTTATAAGTGCAGGATTATCCAAATCATTAAAATAGAGTATTTCATCAGCATCAGCATCAAATTTCTTTGCTATGCCAGAAATGGTATCTCCTTTTACAACAGTGTACTGGACGCCATTTATTGGCAAAATAACAAGAACTTGTCCTATTTTGAGTACAGATTTTCTGGTAAGTTCATTTGCCCAAAGTACTGTATTTTCACTAACATTAAACTTCTTTGCGATACTTGAAATAGTGTCTCCACTCTTTACTGTATACAGAGTAATGGTAGATAGATCTTCCCCATCTCCTTCAGTCGATTCATCAGTTGGCATTTCTGTTGCTTCTTCAACAGTAACCTGATCATCTTTGACCTGGTTATACTTTGTTGCCCCGACAATCTGACCGGTTACAATATGAGCAACTGTAACATTAATTACAAGAAGGGCGCCGAGCAGAAAAACAATTCGTTTTCGGGCAGCACCAGATGTATGTTTTGGTAACATAAGGTATTACAAGAAAACATGATACCAAGAAAGGAACAAGGTTTGGCATAGTACAACATAAAATCATTATGTAAATACTTTTTATCCTTATTTTTCAATGTTTTTACAAAAATTGACGAATGCTTAAACTATTGGATACTTTGTTTTCCTTTAGAAAATAAGGGTTTTTTGGGATTTTGATTTGAAATCTAAGGGAGCTTACGGGGCACAATGTGCTTTTTATAGAGTCGAAGGATATACTTGCCTGACACTTACTATAAAAATGTTTATTCTAAAAGCTATTCATGGAACCGTTTGCTAAAAAATCTTCATTTATTGATGGGCTTAACGATGCTCAACGCCAAGCGGTACTTTCAACTGAAGGACCGCTTCTTATTGTTGCGGGAGCTGGCGCAGGGAAAACAAAGACTATTGTTCATAGAATATGTCACCTTATAGAGAAAGGTGTTCCTCCAGATGCAATTTTAGCTGTCACTTTTACCAATAAATCTGCAAAAGAAATGAGGGAACGAGTAAATTCTATGGTATCTGGGATGCCGTTTTTTACCCACCAAGGATCTCTCCCGTATGTAGCAACATTTCATAGTCTTGGTGTTTTTTTGTTGAGAAAATTTGGAGCATACGGAGGGGCACTTAAACGATTTGTCATTCTTGATGACAGTGACACCATGTCACTCATTAAAGAATCTCTTCTTTTTTTTGGAATGGACCCAAAACAGCATGACCCTCGTGGAATCAAAGGAATCATCAGCAACGCAACAAATGCAATGCAAACTCCCGATGACCTTATGAGTGAGACAAACCCACGATATCGTCTCGCTGGACAAGTGTGGAAAAAATACACCGCATTAAAACAAGAACAAAAAGCACTCGATTTTGATGACCTGCTATTTCACACGGCGCAGCTACTCAATACAAACGAAGACGCGCTCACCTGGTGCACCAACACGTGGCACTATATCCATATAGATGAATACCAAGACACCAATGAGGTGCAGTACCGTATTGCACGTGCACTCTCGGGAAAAAACAAAAATATTTGTGTTGTTGGTGACAGTGATCAGAGTATCTATTCATGGCGCGGAGCAAATATAAAAAATATTTTAGAATTTGAAAGAGACTACCCAGAAGCAACAGTAGTACTCCTCCAAGAAAACTATAGATCAACAAAAACAGTACTCTCTGCTGCAAATGAAGTCATTGCAAAAAATAATCATCGAACCCCAAAAGAATTATTTACCAGCAACACTGAGGGAGAACTTATTTCACAGTATGCGGGGTATGACGAAAATGACGAAGCTGTATTTATTGTTGAACGAGCAATCGAACATATTGACCGCGGCACCCCAGCAGAAGAGATTGCTGTCCTTTTTCGTACCAATTTCCAATCACGCATCCTCGAAGAAGCATTTCTTAAATACAACATCCCTTACCAAGTGCTTGGGGTCCGTTTCTTTGAACGAAAAGAGGTAAAAGATGTTCTCTCATACATCCGTGCAGCACTGCATCCTGATTCGCTTGTTGATGTAAAACGTACAATCAACACACCCGCTCGCGGTATTGGAAAAGTAACTATCGCAAAAGTATTTAGTGGTGAACGAGAAACACTCAGCGGAAAAGCAAAACAGGGGGTTGATCATTACTTCGATACGCTTCAAAAAATTGCAGACTATGCACAAGCACACACCACAAGCGAGTTACTAAAATTCACTATAGAAAAAACTGGCATTGGGGCGTCTTACAAAAAAGAACACGATGGAGAAGAGCGTTTGGAAAATCTAAAAGAATTAGTATCTCTTGGATTACGATATGATCATCTTTCTCCTGATGAAGGAATAGAAAAACTCCTTGAAGAAGCAACGCTCATGAGCGACCAAGACAATATTGAGCAAGCACGTGGGGTAAAATTAATGACCATTCATGCATCAAAAGGACTTGAGTTTTCAGTAGTATTTGTGTGTGGACTCGAACAAGGGCTATTTCCACATGAACGAGACAAAGCACTCACTGGGGCAGATGCCGAAGAAGAACGCCGTCTTATGTATGTCGCACTTACTCGTGCAAGAAAAAAACTATACCTTTCTTATGCATCAGTACGGACTATATTTGGAATGCGCGACATGCGACTTCCAAGTGAATTTCTAATGGATATTCCCGAAGAACTTATTGTCCGAGAAACAAGAGAGGGTGAAGCAGGATTTGGCACCGTCTATTTGCTATAGAAAATCGTGTATAGTACCACCATGAAAGCAAAGAAGTCCTTGGGGCAACATTTTTTAAAAAGTGAAAAAGCACTCACGCAAATTGTAACTGCGGGAGCTATTTATGCAAATGATATCGTGCTTGAAATTGGCCCTGGACAAGGAGTGCTCACCGAACGGTTGTTACGTCTTGCAGGAAAAGTAATTGCAATTGAAAAAGATCGAGAACTTATTCCGCTCCTAAAAGAAAAATTTGCAAAAGAAATTGCGGAGGAGCGCCTCGACCTCCTTGAGGAAGATATATTAAAATTTGATCCTGCTGTACTTCGTTTTTACAAAAAACCGTACAAACTAATCGCTAACATCCCGTACTACATCACTGGTGCAATCATCGAACAATTTCTCAGCACCCCGCACCAACCAGAACAGCTAGTGCTTTTAGTACAAAAAGAAGTTGCGCAACGTATTGTTGCAAAAGATAAAAAAGAGAGCGTACTCTCTGTTGCGGTGCGTGCCTATGGAGTGCCTCAAATTATTGCAACAGTTCCTGCTGGTGCATTTTCTCCTGCACCAAAAGTTGATTCAGCAATTATTTCAATAAAAAATATTTCTCGTGATTTTTTCAAAACATGTAATGAGGAGTTGTTTTTTAAAACAATAAAATTTATTTTTGGAAGAAAACGAAAACAAATTGAGGGGAGCCTAACAGAATTTATTAAAAACAGAGCTCTTGCAAAAAAAATACTAGAAGAGAGTGGTATTGCTCCACAAACTCGACCTGAAGAAATTTCCCTCCTTCAGTGGAAAGTGCTCGTTGGTCATATAGAAAATAGTCAGTGACGTTGTATACTGTAAACAATGAGATATTTTTCTTTACTGCTTCTTTTTTTCATAGTACCCACCCCTGTAGTGGGTGCAACATTTAAAAATATGACCCTCCCTTTTGGGGGAAGAGTACTCACCACTGAACTTCCTGGAGTTACCTGTCTAAACCCTATCGGAACTGCCCCGGTAGTACTCACCAGCAACCTTGCTGGTCTTCTTCGCGCAGGTACCGCTGCTGCAGATGGGAGTCAAGCCACTGGACAAAGAGTCACAAATATAGCAACAGGACTCTATAGAGCGATTCCTCTCTACACATGGGCATACACAAAAAATAGTGGAGGAGTGCCTGCGCAGCAGCCAAAACAAGGTGATTGGATTTTGGGAAGACAAAAAATTGTCCCCAATTTTTCTACTTGCCTCATCGGAGAAACAGTTCCTTTCCCTGTGGTCGAAACAGACAACTTTGGAATAACAAGATCATCTTCCCTTGGAAGATAGCCCTTATGGAACCATCATCAAGACCTAGTAAACAATTTATCATTCGAGGAAGTATCGCGACCGGAATTGTTGCCATTATTCTTATTGTGCAAACTGCATGGTTTCGAGCACTGTTCAATAAAGCACCCCTTGTGCCAATAAACCCAAACGAGACCGTAGGAGATCTTATTACTCGAGATACCAACGAAAATAACATCCCCGATTGGGAAGAGAAGCTTTGGGGACTTGATCCGACAGTCCTCTACACTGACGGTGTTCCCAATGCAGAGATCATTGCAGAAAAAAAGAAAGCTCTGGGAGTTATTCCTTCAGGTATGCCTGAAAATGAGACCGATGCGCTTGCCCGAGAGCTCCTCACTATAACGTCAGCCCTTGGGCAATCTGGAGAACTTTCAGACGAAGCACTTGCCCAAGTAGGGGCACAACTTGCCGAATCAGTTGAATTTCAACAATATGAAAATCATTTTTCACTAAAAGATGTGCGTACTGTGCAAACAAACAGCACCAGTCTCACTAACTACTACAATTCATTTGGGGCGATTGCTCGAAAATATGCCGCAAGCGCTTCTGAGATAGACATTATTGCAAAAGCACTCGAAAATGGTGACTTTTCTAACCTTTCACAACTTGAAAATATTGAAAGTCAGTATGAACAGTACGCAAAAGAAGCAATCGCGCTTTCTGTACCCGTAGGAGTACAGCTCATCCACCTTGAGATGGTCAATAGTATTTATGGATTTTCGATTGCCACAGGATTTATGCGAGAACTTTCTACAAATGGAGCAAATGCGCTTGCGGGAATTGCTCTCTATAAGATAAATGATGCTCGTTTTACAAACGCAAGTGAAGCACTACGAACATATTTAACCAGATACGGTATACTTGAGTAGGTTATTAAGGTTACAGATTATCACGTGTATCCACGAAACACACATTTATATACGAGTACCATCTTCTTTATACTTTTTTTTGCCGTTCTCTTGTCTCCCTCCCTTCTCTTTGCTCAAACTGTTCGTTACTCAGGAACATGTATCGACAGCGTGGATAATGACAACGATGGGCGCCGAGACGCCCAAGATCCAACCTGCAACGAAAGCTATGGGTTCTGTGAGGTGATGACTGAAACATGCCGTCGACAAGTGAGCGCTATTGCTTCTTCAAATGCTCGTCAGCGATTCAATCCTTCCGCGACTATTCAAGGAAGTGGTCGCACGTTTGGTGGGGTACAGTTCAGTGGAGTTGGAGGAGCGCTTGCGAGCTGTCTTGATGTGGGCGGATCGGTGGTACGAGGGATCAGCTCTGTCGCAAGCGACTTATTTAAAAATACGGCAAAAGAAAAACTGGTCGAAGAAGCAAAGAAATCTGCACTTTCTGCGGTAACTGAAGCAACAGGAGCACTTGAAAAAATACCCGTTGAAGATAGTAAATTAGCAGAAGAAACAAAAAAGGCAAATCAGCGAGAGAGTTGTCTCAATGGGGTAGCATACGCCATCGCAAAAAGTCTTTTACAACAAGTAACCAATAAAACACTCAGTTGGGTAAACACCGGTTTTAATGGCAACCCACTCTATGTGCGAGATATCGATTCCTACTTAAAAACAGTATCTGATGAAAAAATAAATCAATATTTAAATCGTATCCCAAACCAAAATCCTATATTTGGAAATGCGATTCGCTCAATTGTGACTCAACAAGTAGGGGGTATTCAAGATGGACTCATAAGTAAAACAATGAACACCCCTCAGGCACAAGCGTATGAAAATTTTCAAAATAATTTTACCAATGGCGGGTGGCGTGCATTTCTTGACCCTCGCAATGATGCAGTCGGCTCTCTACTTGAAACAGCAGAAGATATTGGGGATGATGTTGGAACAGTCCAACAAAACGTAATTGACCAGCTCAATCGCAACAGCAACTTTTTAAACCTCACTCGCTGTGTTGAGTATGAAGACGTTGCAGAAGCACAAGCATACCTAGATAGGTGTCAGGGAGTAACAGACGATGGTGTAGGAAATGAAAACTATGAGTACGCTGGGTGTGGTCACACACAACTGCAAATCATGCAACAACGCATCAACAATCCTGCTTGTTTAAAAACAGAAACAGTAACCCCAGGATCAGTCATTGCGGCGCAAACCACTGCTGTAACCACCTCCGCAATACGACAACTTGAACAAGCAGATGAAATAAACGAAGTGCTTGGATCATTTTTTGATCAAATGCTCAACCGACTCATTTCCGATGGACTCTCTTCTGTTCGAGGAAAAAGTTCTATTCCTTTTAGTTACAGCGGGGCAGGAGCGAATGTCGTCATTGGAACAAATGGGCAACCGATTGGCGCTGGGAGTTCTGCGGTGATTGGAGCGCTGGGCTATCGAAGTGCTCGTGGTGGCTATGAAGTGACTGAATTTGACATGACTCGCCCTCAAGAGCTTCGAGCAATACTCCAAACACAATATGATTATCTCAGTCGATTAAAAGATGCTCGCCAAGCAGTTGATCGTATTGTGCCTACACTTGGTGCACTTGATTATTGTGTTCCGGGACCAAACCCAACATGGCCCGATGGATTTGCTGGTAATGTGGATATATTTTTTGAAAACCTACAGGAAGTAACAAAAGAATCAAGCTTGGGAAGAAAACTGTTGCAAAGCATTCCTATCATTGGTGCCTTGTTTGGAGGAGAGCCAAAACCAGATACCATCGCGGTGTCAGACCTTCTCCTGTATGACAAAGCAAGTGGTGCTGGGCAGAACGTAGGAGATAGAGCATTTCACAGAAAACGAAGAGAGGGATTTGAGCTTGCAGAAAAAATACAAAACGCATATGACAACCTAGTAACAGACTACAATAATCACTACACTCCTCAAAAAATTGTTGATGCATTTGTTCGGGTTGATAGCGATCCAGTATTTGCAAAAGCAACAATTGAAGATATCCTTGCGGAAACAAGCAATCTTCCTGGATACGGACTCGGTATTGTAGAAATAGAAAATGAATACAACCCAGCAGAAATCGGCGTGATCAATGCGATTAACGAACTTGAAGATATTCGACAAGAAGCAAATGAAATCGTAAGTATTGCAAAAGCACGCTACATACGAGAGCAAGAACTTGCCGGAACCCCTGTAAATCTAGAGTGTATCAATAGTGCGTATGTTATCGATACCACTCCTATTATCCCTGTTGCTCGACAAGAAGGAGATGCAGTGTCGCCATTTTATGAACGATCAAACAACGCAACCATTAATTTCTATAACACGCTTCGCCTATAGCTTATGAAGAAAATCCTTAAACTAATTTTGCTTATCGTCATCATTGTTGCCATTGTTTTGGTGGTATGGTGGCTCGTCGGAAGAAATACCGCTGTTAAAAATGGAACCTCTCCTGTTTCATTTCGTTCATTTATTGGATTAGGAGATGGTAATCCTCTCCCTGGACCTGATAGTGGAGGGCTCACTCCTGATACTACTGGCTCTCAAGGTACTGCTACTACCCCTGATGGAAATGATGACGGTATAGACGATGACTTTTCTGATGAAAATGACGTACTCGATAGAGACTATGCTGATGTAAGCGTATTTACTGAGGGACCACTCACACCAGCAGATTCAGATGGGGGAGGAGCTGGTGGTGGAAGCACGGGAGGTGGTGGAACAAGTGGTGGTGGAGGAGCTGGTGGTGGAAGCACGGGAGGTGGTGGAACAAGTGGTGGTGGAGGAGCTGGTGGTGGAAGCACGGGAGGTGGTGGAACAAGTGGTGGTGGTACCCCACCTGGAGATATTCCTCCTGTATTTCCCATATGCTCTGATGCTGATGTTACGATCACCTTCACTCCTGATGAAATCAGAAGACTCAATGCTCTTCAGACACGCTTTTATGCTATTGCTGTTGATCTTCGAACTGACACCGATGTTGATACTGAACTTGTAAACTATGATGTGTTTAAAGCAAAAGCAGACACCATCGCAGAATTCTATAACTATTGCCAATCAAAAGCTCCCCTCATCACAGCGGCACCTTACAAGACCCGTGTGGGAACTCCCTATTGGTATGAGCCAGGAAAAGATCAAACCGGCTATCTTAACAATATGCGTGTGTATTCAACTTCTAGCACTTTTATCAACAATGCCCTCAACAACTATCGTATCGTGAACCCTTACGATCAATCACGCACAAAAGCGGTGCTTGAACATTTGTTTAAAGTAAATCTTTGGTAAGTATTGTTTTCCTCTTTAATATTGCTTAAATATAAGCATAGTTACTGGTATACTGTGTACGTGCACGCACGCTTTTTTCCCTTTATAAAAAAGTTACAGAAGGTGTTTTTTCGTACAACAAAAACATTGGTGCTTTCTCTTGTCCTTATTTTTTCTTTTCTCTCAAGTGTCGCTCCCGCGTTCGCTCAAGGAGTTGACCAGTGTCCTGGTGTTGTAGGAATACAAACATCAACCCCTTGCGAAAGTAAGTGGGATGAGTATAAAACCCTTTTCACAAAAGGAGATACAGAAAAACCAATCTTCGGGTATGGGTGGTTATTTGATAACGAAACAAACAAAACGAAAGTGACTGGCATTCGCTTCTCTTTTATAGCAAAGTTTGATTTAACAAAACACACTAAAAAATGGTACTGGGACCATGTCGTTTCTTATAACGATGATAATGATAATGGTTTCATAATCCGTATTTGTTCTGTAGGAACAGATGGTCAAATAACTACTTCTTGCTCATACACCCCTGTGAGTTATTTACGAGGACAAAATGCAGCAACCGTAGAAATTGCTCGAGCTATCAATCAAGATGTTTTTACAACCGCTATTTATAGAAATATTTACGACGCCCCACCAGGAGATTTATTTCTTGGTGTTTTACAAAATGACTACCGTAACAAATTTGGTGTAAATGTTGCTTTAGCAAATACTTCTCTTAGCCCAGCTTTAACTCCAGGAAATCGATACCAGGCAGACTTTTGGTACTGTCCAGGAAATAGTGAGACAAGAAACGATGCTACAGATCCAAACACAACAGAAAACGGCCCCATATCTCCAAATATTCCAACAAATGATGAGCATATTAAAGATTTTGGTCCTTTATGTAAAGGAATAAGTGATCATCGTGCTTATTTTAGAATAGGAGAACCAAAAACATTTATTTATCCTGCCACAATAGAAGATGCAACCAATGACACTGGGGTCACCGCTGCTGCAACAAATGAAGACAATTATTCTGATCGCGATGGGAATGATTCCATCCTTCCAAAATGTCACATCCTCAATGGATGGGGACCAGGAACAGGATCGTTTGTCGGGTGCCTTGCAGTTCTAGGATACTACATGATTTACCGACCTATTCAGTGGTTTGCTGGTTTAATGGGTAATATCTTTGACTTTTTCCTTGGATACTCTATTAGCGATGAGGCCTACCGGATGGAGTTTGCAGTAAAAGGGTGGCAGCTTATCCGTGATATTTCAAATATTTTCTTTATCATTATTTTGGTATGGACTGGATTTGCAACTGTTTTCAGTATAGGAAACATCTCTATGAAGCAGGTGGTACCTGCACTCATCGTCAATGCGCTCATTATTAACTTTAGCTTATTTGCGACTCGAGTTGCGATTGATATTTCAAACATATTTGCTCGTGTTATCTACAACTCCATGAGTGTAGTAGACAACAACAAAAACACTCTTTCTGGACCAGGGGGATACAAATCACTTTCTGCAAAAATTGTATCGTCATTTAATCCACAAAACATGTTTAAAACTCAGTATATTTCTCCTGAGCAAGAACTCGTCCAAAACTATGATCCCAAAAATGATGATGATGCCACTGCTGGAGGAGGAGCATATGACGGAGGAACATTTAACTCACAATCAGCAGGAACAGATCTTGAGAATGCAAAAAAACTAAGACGTACTGATAGTGCGTACGCAGGATACTTTATCATTGTGACGCTTCTTGCGGGGACAATATTGTTTGGTGTTGCAAAAATGTTTTGGAAAACTGCATTTCTTTTCCTTGGAAGAGTGATGGGGCTCTACATTACTATGATTTTTGCCCCATTTGCATTTCTTACAAGAAAAAATATGCCCCTCATAGGAGGCATCCCCCAAATATCGTGGAGTTCATGGATAAAAGATCTCACAAACTATTGTTTGATGGCACCGGTGTTTATGTTGTTCTTGTACGTTGTCTATCTCTTTGTAAACAGTGAATTTGTTCAAGTATTTGCAAATAAAGAAACTGATTTTTTTGAAGCGGTCATTGCCATTGCAGTCCCGATGTTGATTGTGTATACCCTTATTAATTTTGGGGTAAATATTGCAAAAAGTTTTTCTGGAACAGTTGGGCAAATGATTCAAAATAAAGTAGAAGGTATCACAGGAGGAATTGGTGGTATTGCAGGAACTGCGGTTGGAGTAGGTGCGGGAGCGCTTGCGTTTGCTGGAAGAAATGTACTCGGAAGAGGAATGCGTTCGTTTGGAAAAAGTAAAACTGGAAGAATGATTAAAGATAAGGATGGAAACGACGTCGAAGAAACGAGAGAAATGAGTTGGGCAGCAAATGCTGATAGTAGCAAGTGGGCACGCTTCATGAACTACGCTACCAACAAGAGCCAGACAGGGTCATGGGATGTGCGCAACTTGGGAGTAAAAATCGGAAAGAAAGAATACACCGCCGGAGGAACATTTAACAAAGGATTTGGATTGCTCAGTCAAGAAAAAATCTCAGATAAGCTCAGTGACGACCTTGGTGTTGGAAAAGATAAGGCGCTCGGAAAAGGAGATAAACCTGGTGGTATTTTGAAACTTGACGAAGAAAATAAGAAAGCGCGAGCAGAAAAACTCAAAAATAAAATCAAGTATGATCATCTCTCTGATGAAGATGCTCAAAAAATATGGGCGGAAATTCGAAGAAAGAAAATTGAACAATATGGTGAAGCTGAATGGGAAAAACATGTTGGTTCAACTGACGCAATGAAGTTCCATAAAGAAAAGTTTGAAACTGCAGAAAAAGAATTAAAAGAAGCTAAAGATGCTTTGAAGAAAGCGCAAGAAGAAGGAAAAACATCTCTCGCTGCAGACCAGTTGAAAGTAAAACGAGCAGAAGAAAATGTAGAAAAAATAAAGAAAGAAAAAGAACAAGCAGAAAAACAACTTATTGCCGATATAAAACTAGGAAAACATGGAGATCGTAAAAAAGAAGCGATTGAAGCTGCTAAAAAAGCAGAAGAAGAACGTCTTGATAAGTATGGAAACATAAAAAACAAGAGTGGTCTCGAGGGGGCAATGCGTGGGGAATATGCAGAAGATCTCCGTAAGAACTCTCTCTTTATGAAGGATGGAAAACCTCGTTATTGGCCAGGAGTCCTCGGCACTGGTATTGCTGCAACACTTGCAATGGTTTCTCCGTTAGGCGCAGTCATTGGTGCGGCAATGTTTGCAAACATGACCAAAGGGATGCTGAGAAACCTTGTGGGAATAAACACTGGTGCAACAAAGAAAATAATTGATGAAGCGCGAAAGAGTCAGGGTCGAGGAAGTCAGGAGGTGCAACTTACTGAAAAAATGGAGATGCTCAGTAATAAACTCTGTGAAGCGGTAAATAGCCAACTTGGCACCAGTTTCAAAAAGTTTGAAGAAATGACCTTGCAACAAATAGAAGATGGTGTGATTGGAAAAACTACCGATCTTCAAAAAGAAATTGCGGATCTTAAGTTTAATAAACCGGCTGGTTGGGAAAAAGAAGTGAGAAAACGCGAGGTGCACATAAGAACTCTTGAAAATGCAGTTGAAGATTACGAACGTCACCAGAACAACTTAGAACGTATACAAGCAAACAAAAAAAAGGCCTCGGAGGATAAAGGAAAACCAAAAGACAGCGGTGGAAAAGATGGTGGAGATAATAAGGGAACCAAATAATATATGGATACACTCACAACACAACAAAATACTATCAATGAAGCGTTCAATAATATCCCCCCTGAAGTAGAGGAATTTATGTGGAGTGATGCCTACACTATTATTGTTGACGCAATAAAAGAAACGCTCTCGCTCACCGATGCCCAGCGCGATATGGTTCGACAACTAAGCTATGACCTTCTTCTTAAACTAAAAACAGTTCCCCAAATAACAGAAGAGTTCCTCAACGCTGGTATTTCTCAAGAAACAACTGCAAAAATTATCTACCTTATTGATAGTGAAATCACCACTCGCGCAGTAAATATCGCAGAGTTTTATGCGCCCCACGAAGACGACATCGAACTTGAAGAAAAAGCAGTCCCTGCTTCACCATCAGAAAAACCAGCTCCCGATGTATTTACTTCACTTGAACAAAGACTTAAAAACACAACGGTGGTTGCGCCAATTGCAAGAGCGACACCCTTAACACAAATTTCTGTTAAAGAAGTACCTCAAACCCCTCCACGAATTGACCCCTATCGAGAACTTCCTGAAAAATAGCACACCACAAAAAGTACAGAGAGGAACACTTCTGAGGTATACTAGAGTGTATGCAATTTAAAGTCCCTCAATTTATCGATATTGAAGATAAAGTATTTGGACCACTCACGTTTAAACAGTTTGCGTACCTTGCGGGAGGGGGAGGACTTATATATCTTTCATTTAAAATACTTCCTTTATTTTTAGCACTTCCTGTGGCGGGTGTTTGTGGCGCACTCGCACTAGCGCTCGCATTTTTGAAATATAATGAGAAACCATTTGTTCACACTGTTGAAGCGTTCATAAAGTTTTATACAAAATCAAGATTGTATCTATGGCGCAAAGAACATCCCACAAAACAATCTTCTCTTCCAATAGAAGATGGAAAAAGTATTCGCTCTACACTTACCGAAAGCAAGCTAAAAACGCTCTCGTGGAGTTTGGATGTAATCGACCCTAAAAAATAATCCATGGCAACCATCGGCACCCCTGCTCAACAATTTGTTCCTGTAAAAGAAGTACGCGACGGCATCGTTGTACTGAAAGATGGCACTCTTTGCTCTATTGTTTTGGTTTCATCGGTAAATCTAAGTTTAAAGGCATATGATGAGCAACGAGCAGTGTTGATGCAATTTCAAAATTTTTTAAACACACTCGATTTTCCTATCGAAATAGTGATTCAATCTCGTCGCTATGACGTACGACCCTACATTTTAACCTTAGAAAAAAGACTTCAAGAACAAAACGAGCAATTACTACAAGTACAAACACGGGAGTATATTGATTTTATCCAATCGTTTAGTGATCAAGTAAACATTATGCGAAAATCGTTCTTTATTGTTGTTCCTTATATCCCTCCCATCCTCAACCAAAAGAAAGGTGTTGGAAAACTATTTTCATTTCTTAAAAAACCATCTGTTGAAGAAGGGATTAATGATTTTGAAGAACAACGAACACAGCTCGAGGAACGAATGAGTGTCGTACAGCAAGGATTAAACCGTCTAGGGCTTCGTTTGGCACAGCTCGGCACACAAGAGGTGATCGAACTCCTCTATAAAACATTTAACCCTGGGGAAACAACTAGCCAAGCAAAAGCGGAATCAGCAACAACAAAGTAGGAGGTGACACATTTTAACGGTATACTATAACAATAAATGGCACTATTCTCTTCAAACAAGAATAAGGGTGAAAAAACACTTCCTATTCCTATTGCTGATGTCTACGAATGGGCACAGATGGAGCTTGCGGATAAAATCGCTCCCTCCGCGATAGAGATTACCCCAAAATCAATGCGTATTGGAGATAAGATCGTGCGCACTTTTTTTGTTATTTCATACCCGAGATACCTCAGTGACAATTGGCTTACTCCCATTATCAACCTTGATAAGATATTTGATATCGCACTCTATATAAGCCCAATTGAAACTGCAGAGCTCTTAAAACATTTTCAAAAAAAAATTGCTGAGGTAGAAAGCCAGATCATGACTCGACAGCAAAAAGGGTTGGTCCGGGATCCTATTTTAGATACCGCTTATGAAGACCTTGAGGGACTTCGAGATAATCTCACCCAAGCACAAGAAAAAATGTTTAATGTTGGATTTTATATCAGTATTTATGGTGACAACGAAACTGACCTGTTCCGAGCAGAAACTGAAATACGATCCCTTCTTGAATCAAAGATGATTTATGTTAAACCTGCTCTTTTTCAAGAAGAAGACGGGTTTAAAAGCGTAGCTCCTCTTGGGACCGACAGGTTAAACATTACCCAGAAACTAAATTCTGAGCCTATTTCAAGTATGTTTCCGTTTGTTTCTTTTGACCTCACTTCGGACAACGGCATTCTCTATGGTGTAAATAGACACAACTCATCGCTTGTTATTTTTGATCGATTTTCTCTTGAAAACTATAACTCAATTATCTTTGCAAAATCTGGTGCAGGAAAATCATACGCAACAAAGCTCGAGATTATTCGTACGCTCATGTTCGATACTGAAGTAATTGTGATTGATCCTGAGCGAGAATATGAATACCTTGCTGAAGCAGTAGGGGGGCGATATTTCAACATCTCCCTCTCAAGTGATCACCACATCAATCCATTTGACCTTCCTATCCCTCGTGAAGATGAAGCACCTGCAGACGTGCTTCGATCAAACATTATTAGTCTCGTTGGACTCTTCCGTATCATGCTTGGTGGGCTTACCCCAGAAGAAGATTCCATTATAGACAGAGCAATCACTGAAACCTATGCACTAAAAGACATAACTGCTGAATCTGATTTTTCAACCATCGAACCGCCTCTGCTTTCTGATTTTGAGATGGTGCTCCAAGGGATGGAAGGAACCGAGTCACTCCTCCAACGACTAACAAAATTTACACATGGTTCGTGGGCATCATTTATTAATCAACCAACCAACGTTGATATTAATAAAAAGTTTATTGTTTTTTCTGTGCGAGATATGGAGGACGATTTAAAGCCGGCAGCAATGTACATTGTTACCCACTTTATTTGGAACGCGGTCAGAAAAGAATTAAGGAAGCGGCTTCTGGTGGTAGATGAGGCGTGGTGGATGATGAAATCAGATGACACCGCATCGTTTTTATACTCTATTGCAAAGCGAGGTCGTAAGTACTACCTAGGACTTTGCACCATCACTCAAGATGTTGGTGATT
>CAZSQH010000002.1:0-1336 GCA_964608655.1 uncultured Candidatus Saccharibacteria bacterium
GCTTGTACTTATTTTCTTTTTTACTGGAAGCCTCCTGTTGTACGTTGCCGTCATATTTGGCACACTTTTTTTGCTTTTGTTAAAAACTGAACAATTCCAGCTTTCATTTTTTTATGTAAAAATGATTGCTGGGATACTTACTACTTCATTTGTGGTAATTATGTTTTTTACTGAAAGAAAAAAAATAAGAACACAAATAAAAATATAGCACCATCCCCCTTTTAAGTGGGGATTTTTTATTATTTTATTAACCCACTAAACTCGATGAGAAGAAAGTTTTATAATCGCGCGACTCATGAAAAAAATAGCAACAATAATCACTGTACATACCGCACACAATATACAAAACGCTTTAATAAAGAAAATCTCTCGATATACAATAAAAAAATTAAATAACATCCCTGCTCCGGAAAGCAACATCACTACACGTGCTGGTTGTACACTTTCTCTTTTATACCCAATAAATGCGAGGATAAAAAGAATAGGATACACAAAAAACGCAACGAAGGGAAATGGAACCCCGAACACCTTTGAGTACGGGCTCTGTAATACAGCAGAACATGACACCTCTGCTGATAGGTCACAAAACGACACCACTCCTGTATGATCAGCAACAAGTAGTGTGTATGCTTGCTCACTTAAATACAGCGCATTTGCAAACGCAAGTAGTGAGATAACCATGATTAAAAAATACCGCTTTTTCATACACTATAAGTATACTCCTTATTTGCTCTACCTTATGATTTTATTGCAAACGACGTAGTGTCACTTCTTTCCCCAAAATAGTAGCCAATTCAAATGGATCAGGAGACTTCTCTTTCCCTGAAAGAGCCACACGAAACGGCCACAGAACATTTCCTCTCCCCTGCGCTTCAGCATAATCCCATACTGCGGATTTAATTGACTCATAATCCCAACTATCGCTATCAATAGCTCCAAGACGGCTACGGATTTCTACAAGGTGAGCATGAGCAGTATCAAAAGAATCCGTCTTCCAAGGAAGTATGGTTTTATCTACCACTGGTTCTTTGAAAAAATAATCAAATTCACCATTTTCAAATAGTGTTTTAATATCAGAAAACTTATTTATTCGATCTCTAATTAAATGCTCAATCTTGTGCAACATTACTTCGTCTAATCCTTTTGGGAGCCACGTAAGAGCATGTTCCCAAAATGCTTCACTTGAAAGTTTTTTAATATACTCTCGATTAAACCAATCAAGTTTTTCTGTACTAAATATTGCTCCTGATTTTTGCATTCGTGAAAAATCAAACCGTCGAATAAGGTCCTCCACAGAAAAAAGCTCTTGATCACTTCCTGGATCCGCAGGATTCCA
>CAZSQH010000002.1:1346-22404 GCA_964608655.1 uncultured Candidatus Saccharibacteria bacterium
AAATTCCGATAATCCGTCATAGCAAGCGCTCCTTTTCGTTTAGAGAGCTTCTGTCTATCGGGACTCAATACAAGCGGAAGATGCGCATACTCTGGCACATTCCAGCCAAGTGCTTCGTGAAGCACTATTTGTCGAGGAGTATTCGCTATGTGTTCTTCTGCGCGAATGACGTGAGTCACTCCTTCATCATGATCATCAACAACAACCGCAAGATGGTACAGCGGTTCGTTTATATTTCGCGCAATGACAAAATCACCAAGATCAGTAGTGTCGGTACTAATTGGCCCTCGAATCAAGTCATGGAATGTGACCACTTTTTTTGGATTACGAAAACGAATAATAGCTTTCATTGCCCCACTCCCATCTTTTGCTTCTTCGTGAGAAACATACGCACTCCCGTTTTCTATAAGAGTGGTGAGTATCTCTTGGTGGCGAGGAAGATTGCGAGATTGAATATAAAGTTCATCGTGATCAATCCCAATCCATATGAGCGCTTCATAAATATCTTGTTCTGCTTCTTTACTGTTTCGAGCAGTATCAGTATCTTCTATGCGTAGAATAAATTTCCCTTCATTTTTTCGAGCAAAAAGCCACGCATACATTGCAGTGCGATAACCTCCCGCATGCGCCTTCCCTGTTGGGCTTGGTGCAAAACGTGTGACTACTTTTTGAGCTTGTGACATAAAGACACTTTAGCAAAAAAGCTGGTACTTGTCCCTTATTTGTAGCCGTGGTTATTTATTTGACATATAAAAAATTTGATGTAAATTAAAAAAAATAATCATTCTATGTTTTGGTTCAATGTAATTCAAATAGTCATGGTACTTTCAGGATTTTTTTTCACTTACTTTATTGGGAGAGGCGTATACCTGCTTTCTATGAAAAAAGGAGAGTTTTTTGCTCTCTTGCTCTCTATTTTACTTGCATACCCCCTCTGTAGTGCGATGCATTTTTTTATGGCACCGCTTACGTTTGGACTATTCAATATGTCAGAGTTATTTGGAACTATTGTTGGGATTAGTATTCCCTTGGTAGCAATACTCATTGGAATAGGAAGTTCAATAATAAAAAAATATGATGTCACTTAGTATGTTTACTGTCTCTTTTTGGAGACAGTTTTTTATAAATTGACAACAAAACAATACGTTATAGTATGTAAAAAAAGCTGTCTATGATCTTGTTTCTAATCATTGTTCTTGTTGCTATTGGTATAGTTGCAGGATTCCTTGGTGCGGATGTTCGAAAATGGGAAAATGTCGGTGGTAAGAATTCTGAACTTAGAAGAAAAGCTCCTATAAATTTTCTCATCGCACTTACATTTGCAACCATTATAGTTACTCGAAAGTTATTTTTAAAAACAAACATTCAAACACCTGAAAGTACCTGGGTACTTACCATTGCTACAAGCGTATCTCTCATCACCGTTGTTGCAAGTATTGTCTACCATGCAACAAAGAAAAAGTTTAGAGAAAAATATCGAAAAAGAATCTCATAAAATCCTGTAATATATTACAGGATTTTTACATTAAAGCTTTGATTTACTCCATTCATAAAGCACCACAGAGGCAGCAACTGATGCATTGAGAGATTCACACCGAGGATCCATTGGGATAGATAGTTTAATATCACAAAGCTCAAGTGTTTTTTCTCGAATCCCTTCTGACTCGTTCCCTACTACAATGACTGTTGGAGTATCAAATTGTGCGTCTTGTAGTCGTGTCTCTCCGTTCATTACCAAACCATACACCCAAAATTTGTGTTCATCTTTCAAAAGACGTATTGTCTGATTTACATTTCCAACCCGAACAATAGGCATCCGCAGTGCCATTCCTGCAGAAGTTTTAATAACCACACCAGTAATGGGCGCTTGGTTATGCTCAGGCATTAAAATAGCGTGTGCCCCAAACGCTGCAGCGCTTCGAATAATCGCTCCAACATTGTGTGGGTCTTGCAGTTCATCCAGAAGTACAAAACAAGGATTCCCTGTACGGAACTGTGACAAAACACTTTCAAGGTTTGTATAGAGTGCCTGTGGATCAAGTTCAGCAATAACTCCTTGGTGTACCGCATCTTCAGAAACTTTTCGAGAGCTTCCTTTTTGTTCCTTCATTGAACTGAAAATAACATGGTGTGTCTTTAAAAGACCTATTATTTCACTATCAGCCTGTGCGTTTGTATCAAGAAAAACTTTCCGTACAGCAGAAGGATTACCAAGAAGCGCTTCGCGAAGTGCATGCTTTCCGTATAAATATATTTTTTCTTCTTTAAGTGCCATGTAGCTTTTTAATAAGTACTATGTTTACACAATACCTCCAAATCTATCTTCTGTATAGTTTTTAAAAAAATAAATTCTTGCAAATAAAACCCCCTGAAAACAGGGGTCATTCTATTTATTTTTCTTCAAAATAAAATTGGGATGCAGTTCTTGAAAAAGGAACATGTCCATATAAAGGTGTCCCTCGTGGGAATAATTGAAACGCAGATACTAAGGGCCATTCATCAGCTTCTTCGTCAGGAGCAATAGAGACCTGATGATCTAGAAAAAGGTTTGTTTTTTCAGGAGAAGGTGATTGTTTTTCGGAATCTTTCATATCAGACAAATTTAGAATCACTATAACATAGACCATAGAAAAAAAGAGGAGTCTGTGTTAGTATCTTAGTTGTTCGGAATGCGTCGGTGGCGGAGTGGTCAATCGCACCTGACTGTAAATCAGGCGCCCTATGGGCTACGCAGGTTCAAATCCTGCCCGGCGCACAAAAAAACATCTCACTGCTTTGTGAGATGTTTTTGTTTTGTGCTCAATAAAAAAGCTACGGATTTCCATAACACCCCACCCCACTCCATCCTGCTGTATCAGTAGTTTCTGATCGTCCACTTGATCCTGTACAAAGAAATTTGTTACCACCTACGTTTAACCCAATCATAATGGAATAGCGGGTTGACTGACTTGTTGCATTTCCTAACCAAAGACGATAGTTTCCTCCATTATACCAATTCGATGCTTTTGCGATGATATCTGTACAAATAACCCTTGCAGAAGCAGCATAGTTTCCACTAAACGCCGAATTACAAGCAGTGCTTACAGGAAACCACGTGTTTGGTTGGAGTGCAGCATAACTCCCTGTTTCGCTATATTCCAACTGCAAAAGCTTTTCCATTTCTTTTATTGAAATTGCAAGCGCAGCATCTTTTGCTTTATTTCGGGCACTGCTAAGACTTGCAAGAATTATGCCTGCAAGTACTCCGATTACTCCAATTACTACAAGAAGTTCAATGAGTGTGAATCCTCTCATGTTAGCAACTCGTCTAATCATACTATTTTAGAGTATAGCATTTAAGGTATTTTTATCCTCTTGTTATTCGCACATCCTTCAAAATAGTCACATCTGGTACATATCTAAACGACTTTAAGTTTTTTTGGTACTGTTTAAGAACTTCATTCATAAAATAATCAATCATTGTTTTTGTTGGCGCACTTTTTTTCATATCGTCAAAATCAGTAAAAACAGCAAAGTAGAGAGGGCCTTTTTTTGTGCTAATAACCCCTGCAAGTGAGTGGTGATAATTTACAAACCCTGATTTTGCAACAAGAGATTGGGCGTATGTTTTATCAATCAGACGACTATTGAGTACCCCGGGATCAATCCGAGGCATCGACAATATATCAGTGAGTTGCAGCCCATGCTTTTCAATTTGGGTGTGTAAATGACGTAAAAGTTGCATAGTCACATCACACGTAGTGTAATTTCCATAGAGACCTGATCCTGTATTGAATGCTACCTTATCTTTTTTTGCTCCATAGGTACGCTCCATATAACGACTAAACCCCTCTGCACCTCCAAGACGAACAAACAATGTATCAGCAGAAATATTTGTTGAGTAGTCATTGATTTGCTTCAGAAGTGCCGGAAGTGGCGCTGATTGAAATTCATACCGAATACCTTTTCCTGTGTATGTTTTTTTTCCCGGAATTACTGTGACATTTTTAGCAACCGGCAGCCCAGTACTTGCTTTTAATGCTTCAGAAAGTGCAATTTGAACATCGTGTGATAAAGATTTCCAATTGAAATAAAAGTTTGGTGAAAATACCACAGTATCAATAACTACTTTTTTTTCATCGTATATTTTTGTAAGCATATTCCGCATATGCTCAACAACAAAGTGTGGGTCACCTCCCCCATTTATATAGAGTGTTTTTCCTGAAAGGTAAAATGTGGTCGTGTATCGAAAATCAATAGGTAGTGTCGTTAGAGCCCAATCAAATACATACAATTTTGATACAGACGCAGGAATAATTCGAGCAGTAGCATTGTGAGAAAGTACCGCAACTTGATCAAGTGTTTCTATACATACTGCCTGATGGTCGGGATTAAGTTTTGCTTTTTTTGCTAAAGAAAAAAAAGTGGTATCAATAGAAGCCCCGTATGCAGTGAGGGGAAACAGCATCTGTATAAAAACAATGACAATAGTTAAAAAATGTTTCATTGGAAGCGCTCTTGTAGAGACGATAAAAGGAAGGGTTTATTTCACTTTCTACACAACAACCAGTCCATACGGACTGGTTGTTGTGTAGAACAACGTACTACGAAACCGTTTGAGATTTCGATACTTGCTCAGAAAAAGAACTTGAACGTTTCTTTTTATTATGATGAACAGAAACGAGGACGTCGTCTCCATTCACAGAAACGTTGACCGTATCCCCTTCGACGATTGCCTTCTGGATGATACGCTCTGCAATCGGATTCAAAATTTTCGTTTGAATCAAACGATTGAGGGGCCGTGCCCCGTAATGGGGATTATACCCAACACGAGCAAGATATGAAAGCGCTTCTTCACTAATTGAAACAGTGATTCCTTTTTCTTTTAACCGATCAAGTACTTGTGTCGATCTAATACGTACAATATCTTTGATTGATTCTTGTGAAAGAATATCAAATACGACAATCTCGTCGATACGGTTAAGAAACTCTGGACGGAAATAATCCTTCAATGCATCTTGTACTTTCTCTTTCATCTGTCCATATTCCACTTCTTGAGTATTATTATGGAACCCTATGGTCTCCATTTTTTGAATATACTGACTTCCAATATTTGAAGTGAGAATAATAATTGCATTTTTGAAGTTCACTGATCGTCCTTTTGCATCGGTAAGTCGCCCATCATCAAGCACTTGTAGAAGAATATTGAACACCTCTGGATGTGCTTTTTCTATTTCATCAAACAAAATAACTGAGTAGGGACGATGGCGAACTTGTTCGGTAAGTTGTCCACTTTCATCATACCCAATATATCCTGGAGGACTCCCAATGAGTTTAGAGACACTATGTCGTTCCATGTATTCACTCATATCAACACGAATGAGTGATTTTTCATCATTGAACATAAATTCAGCAAGAGCTTTTGTAAGTTCTGTTTTTCCAACACCCGTTGGACCAAGAAAAAGAAAAGATCCAATCGGCCGATTAGGGTCTCCTATTCCAGCTCTGTTTCGACGAATCACGTGCGAAATTTTTTCGACAGCTTCATCTTGTCCAACAACACGTTTCTTAAGTTCCGCTTCCATGTGTATCAGCTTTTCTCGCTCTTCTTCAAGCATTTTCACTAATGGGACACCCGTCCACCGTGCCACGACTCCAGCAATATCCTCTTGGGTAATTTCTTCTTTAAGTACACGACGATTTTTCTGAAGCTTCTTAAGACGAGTCATTTTTGATTCGAGCTCTGTTTGTAATGTGGGAATGTGCCCATAGCGAATCTCAGCCGCTCGTCCGAGATCAACGCGTTGTTCTGCTGCATCAGCTTCATTTCTGAGTGTTTCAAGATCTTTTTTAATTTTTGAAATATCTTGCAAGAGCGTCTTTTCAGTCTTCCATTTTGTTTCAAGTTCTTTTGTTTTTTCTCCTACATTTGCAATTTCAGTATCAATATCTCTAATACGTGCTTTTGTCACCTTCACATCGACGTCTTTTTCAATATCTTTTTTAAGCGCTTCCTTTTCAATCTCAAGACGCATAATGCGACGATGTGCTTCTTCGAGTACCGCCGGCTTATTTTCAAGCTCCATACGAAGTGCACTACACGCCTCATCAAGCAAATCAATCGCCTTATCAGGAAGATATCGATTCGTAATGTAGCGAGTAGATAACTGCACCGCAGCAACAATGGCATCGTCAGTGATATGTACACCGTGATAAAGTTCATATTTTTCCTTTAATCCACGAAGAATTGCTATGGCATCTTCTTGAGATGGTTCTTCGACATATACTGGTTGAAATCGTCGCGCAAGCGCCGGATCTTTTTCAATATGTTTTTGATACTCTTTGAGCGTAGTTGCTCCAATAGCGCGCACTTCTCCACGAGCAAGTGCTGGCTTAAGCATATTTGACGCATCGAGTGTCCCTTCTGCTCCTCCTGCACCGACAATAGTATGAATCTCATCAATAAAGAGAATTACCTTCCCGTCAGCGCGTTCTATTTCTTTGAGAATATTTTTAAGTCGTTCTTCAAATTCCCCTCGATATTTTGTCCCTGCAAGTAACGCTCCTAAATCAAGAGATACAAGTTCTTTGTCTTTTAATGATTCAGAGACATCTCCACGAGCAATACGATTTGCGAGCCCTTCCACAACAGCAGTCTTTCCTGTACCCGCCTCTCCAATCAAAATAGGATTGTTTTTTGTTCTTCGAGAAAGAATCTGCATGACGCGCATAATTTCGGTATCTCTCCCAATTACAGGATCCAGTTTGTCTTCACGGGCAAGTTTTGTGAGGTTGCGCGTAAATTTGGAAAGCATTCGAAATTTCTTCGCATTTCCATCAGTTGGAATTCTATTATTACGAACATCAAGAACTGCCTGTACTACATGGACACGATCAATTTTAAATCGAGCAAGTATTTCAGATGACTGATTTTTTACATCAAGTAATGCTAAAAAAAGATGTTCTGTGGAAACAAAATTATCTTTCAACTCTGTTGCAATCTTAAGGGAAGTTTCAACAACCTGCGCAAGATCAGCAGTGAGAAACATTTGATACGAAGGAGCAACAGTGCTTTGGTTTTCTGCACTTTCAATAGTCTCAAGGACTGAGTCAGTGAGATGAATAGTGTCTATATCGAGTCGTTCAAGGATAGATATGACGATTGACTCTTCTTGTACAAGAAGAGCTGAAAGAAGGTGTAATGTTGAAACATTGTTCTGTCCACGTTCAATCGCCAATTCATGAGCACGCTTGATCGCCTCTTTGGCTTTCGTAGTGAATTGGTTTAGTGGTGGCATCATAATTCTAGAGAAAAAATTAAAGGAATAAGGTTATAAAAATAACCGGAATTGCAAAATAAAGACGAATCAGAAGCTCAGACATAACAGTCGCTCAGCAATACGGAATATTTTGATTTTAGCACGAAAAAGAGCCTGTTTCCAGTTACCCTCGCGACATTTGACTGTTAGAAAAACTAAGCATATAAATAAAAGAAAATGCCTATGTGTGTAGCAAATAATAATGGGACTATTGATTTTAGTCCCTACACCGAGCTTCTTCTGGATAAATACTACTCCAAAAATGACTACTTCGAATCTTCTACAGAAGTTTCGTTTAAAAAAAGAAAATCAACCGCCGAGGGTACCCTGCGTTTAAAGTTCTTAGTATCAGCAAATGAAAAAGGTGAGTTGTTTTTTATCATCGAAGGGCCAGGAATTGAATACACTGGCAATGATTCAAAAGTTGCAATAGAAAAGTTTGAAACTGCAAAATTATTATTCGACAACAATTAATATTGGAATCAAGGGCGATCAAACATCGCTCTTTTTTAATGTACCAGGCAAGACCTAGTACACCCTTATTGGTACTTTTTGAAAACAGACTGTAATGCTTTTAGTGCTTTTTTTACATCTCGTTTTGTTGTCATTCGTCCAAAAGAAAATCGCACCCCTCCCCACCCCTTTCCATAGAGAGACTCAACAGTGGGCGATTCATTTCCCTCCTCATTTTTGCAAGCAGATTTTGCACTCACTGCAACCCCTCGTGCATCAAGTTCAATCACCAAAAGTTCACTGTCAAAATGCGGTATTCCTATATGAGTAATGTGTGGTGTGCGTAACTGTTTTTCTGCAGTAATGTGTATATGTGAAAACATTTTTTTTAATGTTGTCTCAAAATATAACTGGAGATTACGAATGCGTGCTGTCTCTTTCTCTTGAATCTCCTTTGCATATGAAAGTGCATGAGCAAAATTATGTATAAGCTTTACCGATTCAGTTCCAGGTCGAATTCTAAATTCCTGCCCCCCACCGTAGAGTAAGGGTTCAACTGAAATATTTCTTTTTTTATACAACACTCCTACTCCTTTTTCACAGTAAAGCTTTGTTGCCCCTAAAGTCATCAAATCAATTCCAAGAGACGGCACCCTAAGAGAAAAGTGAAGTGGCGCCTGGGTAGCATCTGTATGAAATATAAACTCAATTTCAGGATGCAATTTCCGTAATTTACGAATTCGTTTAGCAATAGCAGCAATTGGTTGCACAGTGCCAACTTCGTTGTTTACATACATAACCGTTATCAACGCTGCACGAATTCCTTCAGGACGAATAATGCCATCAAGTGACACCACTCCTTCTTCTGCATACAAAGGAACATGCTGTACCCCTTTTGCCACTAGATGCGCAATCGACTCAGCAACAGCAGCATGTTCAAGTTCACTAGAAAATACAGCTATCTCACGATACTCTAATCCTTTTTTAAAAAGCGACTCTATTGCTCCGACAATAGCAATATTGTCACTCTCTGTTGCACCGCTGGTAAAAATAATTTCATCTGGATGCACCTCAAGCACCCGTGCAACAGAAGCACGTGCATCTGAAATACTACGACGCGCTTGTACTCCTTCACTATGTAATGCACTTGGGTTTGCTCCAGTAACAAAAAAAGGAAGTAAAGTATTTTTTTTACTCATCTTTTTATCTAGCGGAGTGCTTGATGCATAGTCAAGATAAACACGACTAGTCGCAAACAGTCTTTTTTTAATATGGGTGATTCTTGAAAAATGCTTGAAAAATGGCATAAAAAAGTATAGAATAGCACGCTATGGAAAGTGTCGTACCCTTGTGGGCTATTGTAGCATTTGCGTTCCTTATCTTCAGTCTCATTATACTGATTGTCCTTGTTATTCGAATGCATGCCCGTCTTTCAAAGTTTATGAAAGGAAAAAACGGAGCATCACTTGAAGCAACGCTTGAATGGCTCACCGCAAAGGTAGCGACTATAGATGAAACACTTGCAAGCCATCAGCGTGGTATCGAATATATCGATCAACGAGTGAAGCACAGTATTAGAGGATACTCACTTATCAAGTACGATGCATATGTTGGTGCAGGAGGAGCGCAAAGTTTCTCGTCAGCTCTTATTGATGAACATGGTGATGGATTTATTCTCTCTGTAGTATGTAACAGAAATCACACCGGTGTATATGCAAAAAAAATAACCGCAGGAACTGCAGAGGCAAGCCTCACCGAAGAAGAAACGCAAGCGTTACAACAAGCAAAACAGACACTCTCATAACCTTATGACTACACCATCTACAACTCGCCCCCCTATCGTTGCCATCATGGGACATATCGACCATGGTAAATCAACGTTGCTCGATTATATTAGAAAAACAAAAATAACAGCGAAAGAAGCAGGTGGTATCACACAGCATCTCTCCGCGTATGAAATAAGTATTCCTTATCAAGGATCAGAACGAAAAATAACATTTCTTGATACCCCTGGACATGCAGCGTTTACTGGTATGCGTGAACGAGGTGCGGTTGTTGCTGATATTGCTATTCTCGTTGTTTCAGCAGAAGACGGTGTAAAAGCGCAGACACTCGAAGCACTCGCTACTATCAAACATGCAGGTATTCCTTTTATTGTTGCAATCAACAAAATCGATCGCCCTGGAGCAAATATTGAAAAAACAAAACTCTCTCTTGCAGAAGCAGAGGTACTTGTTGAGGGCTTTGGAGGAAGTATTCCTTTTGTTGCAGTATCCGCAGTACAAGGAACTGGTGTTTCTGACTTACTTGAAACGATTCTTCTCGTCGCAGACCTTGAGGGATTCATAGCGCATCCTGAAAAAATCGCTGAAGGACTTGTTATTGAAAGTCACTTAGACCAAAAACGGGGTATTGCTGCAACGATCATAGTCAAAGACGGTACTTTAAAAAAGGGGCAGTTCGTTGTTGCGGGAGATGCATTGACCACTACACGTATCATGGAAGACTTTCTTGGAAAAACTATTTCTGAAGTCCCTCCAAGTATGCCTGTGCAACTTGTAGGATTTGACACCCTTCCAGGGGTTGGGAGCGAAATAAAAGTATTTGATAAGAAACGTGATGCCGAAGCGTACGTGTGCCAATACAAAATTGACTGTGCGCAATCAAAAGAAACTGTAGTGATTGGGAGTGATATGAAAGTAGTCCCTATTATTTTAAAAACAGATGTATTTGGTACCATAGAAGCAATAGAAAAAGAACTATCAGCTATTGCTATCGATGGTCTTCATTTGAAAATCATATCTAAGGGAATTGGATCTATTTCAGAAAACGATATCCGCACAGCGCAATCAGACAAAGAAACACTTATTATCGGATTCAATGTGGGACTCGATGCGCGAGCAAGAGAAGTGAATGAATCAGCGGGTGTGCAGGTACATACCTTTGATATTATCTATCGATTGATTGAGTGGCTCCACGAAGAACTTGAGCGACGACGCCCTCGTAAAGAGTCCCGAGAAGTAGTCGGTACAGCAAAAGTACTTAAAACATTTTCTAAAACAAAAGAACGACAAGTACTAGGGTGCCGCATCGATTCCGGAAAACTCATCGAAGGGGCAAAGTTGTCCATTTTACGAAGAGATTTCCCTCTTGCAACAGGAACACTCATTGAAATACAACAAGCAAAACAAAAAATAAAAGAAATTAGCGAGGGTGAATGTGGTGCATTAGTTGAATGTAAAACAGATATTGCTCCGGGAGATATTCTTGAAGCATTCATTATGGTGACCAAATAACTATGGAAGGAAGACGTCAAAAAAAAGAAGAGCAAATCAGAGAAATTGTCGCTCGCATGATTGAGCGAGAAAGCAACAAGAGTGCCCTTATCACAGTAACTCGTGTGGTGCTTGATGAAAAATCTCGCAATGGAACAATTCTTGTTTCAGTACTTCCTACCTCAGGAGAAGCATCTGCGCTTAACTTTCTCAAACGAAAACGCTCCGAACTTCGCGAGCAAATAAAAAAGGTGCTCTCTATTCATCCTATTCCCTTCTTTGACGTAGCAATTGACGAAGGAGAAAAAGCAAGACAAACTATAGACGCACTCTTAAAAGAAGAGTAGTTTCCATATTGTAATGATATGGCCCGATGGCCAAGTGGTAAGGCGGAGATCTGCAAAATCTCTATACGCGAGTTCGATTCTCGCTCGGGCCTCCCCACCAAAAGGTGGAGGAAGAAATTTCCTGTTTAAGGATATTTTCTTCTAAACCAAATATGCCCGAGTGATGGAATGGTAGACATAGGGGACTTAAAATCCCCAGACCGCAAGGTCGTGTGGGTTCGAGTCCCACCTCGGGCACAAAAACAACTGCTTGTTTTTTTGCAAGGACTCGAAAGTCGGAGATATGTTGCTTGCAACAATTGAGACGGGGTCGCGACCTTTTGCAAAGCAAAAGAGTAGTGACCGAGTCCCACCTCGGGCACACTGGTATCTTTTTGTTTCCATGGTATAGTCATTGAAATTGTTTATTATGGAAAACAATAGCACTTCTGAAGAAAAACAAATTACTATTTTCAGAGAAAAAAACGGAGTGAAAGAACCCCTCCGCACTGTTGTTGCAAAAAGCTTCACTGAGGCAATCGAAAAACTAAAATCTCTTGCACGAGACTATAAAGATTTTATCCGTGAAGAAAAAGGAAAATATTTTTTATGGGACTATGAGCTTACAGGGGTCTAAAATAAAAATCCGACATAGTGTCGGTTTTTTTATTTGCTCATTAATAAAATATCTTGAAACGAAAAGCTATATATAGTATTATCCAACCTGCGTCACAAAGAAATGCCGAGGTGACTAAGTTTGTATTGCGCAGAATGCTGGGATGGCGAAATTGGTAGACGCGCTAGTCTTAGGAACTAGTGTCGCAAGACATGGGAGTTCGATTCTCCCTCCCAGCACTTTGCGCATTACGCACTTGCCGAGGGAATGAAAAGTGATGTGTATCACTTTTCATCGGGAGCAATCCTATGGAGGTTCAAGTCCTCTCCTCGGCACACAAAATTGTATCCAATACTATTGCACCTATAGCTCAGTTGGTAGAGCAGCTCCCTCTTAAGGAGAATGTCGCAGGTTCAAGTCCTGCTAGGTGCACAACAAATAAAAGCCCTATAAATAGGGCTTTTATTTGTATTTAGCATTATTGACAAAATGGCTTATATTTGCTATAATATATTTAAGTAAAAATCATTTCATTATCAAATATTTTGTATGAAAAAGTTCCTTGTTTTATCGCTTATAGCTCTGTTTGTTTCTACTTTCAACGTTTCTGCACAACCGCAACAAAAGGCACCCACCATCAGCGAATATGCTGGCTGGCAGGTGATGACCATCTTCCCTCCTCAGGTACCTCCTGCAGGATTTGGAGGAGAAGGACTCATATTTATGTCGCCCGTAAACAGAAAGAAATCGTATGACGGAAAGTCTTATGACTATTTCTTTACTGGAACTGTAAATACCTGGATTCGCCTTCCCGATGATCAGAGAAGGTTGGAGGGAAAATTCAATATCTTCCCCGTAAATCCTTTCATTATTGATCCTCCACCAAGCGGTTGGACTGCGCATTTCGCACAGTACCCTGGTGAGTGGTGTGATATGGGGAGTGGTATTGAGATCCTTCGGTACTATGAGCCAGTACGGGTATTCATTGCTGTCAGTGTGGTCAATGATGTGGTGAAGTATCACACCACATTCGATCGAACAAATTAGTTCAATTGCAAAACCGCCTTTAAAACAAAGGTGGTTTTTTTATTTCGATACATTGACAAAATGACTTATTTTTGTTATAATGCACTCAAATTAACTAAACAAAAATTTCTTTAAAAACAATAAAACTTCAAAAACATGATAGTACTACTCTTGTTTTTTCTGTGGTACCTTTCTGGATTTTTACCAGGAAGACGCATAGACAAAAAAAATAACCGGTGGCATGCATTTGGGATAGGTGGCCAAATAATTGGTTTTGTTGATGGTGATGGTAAATGGGGACTCCCTTGGGTTTCCATGCCATGGCCATTTCGCCCAATTAATCTCCCCTTTCCTTCTCGATGGAATCTATTCACTACTGATGGTAGAAAAGAATACAACAGTTCAGGTGGAAAGATCGAATACAATGAAAAAGATATCAAAAAAATCGAAAATGTTGGTGAACTCTTAAAAGCTTCTGATATTACTAACAGGATTAGGAAACAAAGTAGGTTCATTTTTGATATCAGTATCAAGCTTCCATTAAGCGGTCTTTGGTTCGAAATTGTAATGCCTGCACAGCTCAAAATTTATCGCCCAAAAGCATTATTAAATCTTGAGGGAGATACTCTTGAGTATTGCCAAGGAGAAATCGATGATTCAATCGATCCTTGGTTTACCACTGAAGAAATACAATGGAAAAAACAGTGGGACAAACAGTATCGTAGCTGGGAAAAAAGGAAGGAAGAAGCTAAGAAAAAATTAAAAGATGGTGAAGAGCTTGAACATGAAGAAATGCCATCTTTTGGCCTCTATGTGTTACAAAAAATGGAACAGCTTCGAATCGATGACTTTGACAAAAATGTGATCATTGACGGATTACCATTCAGGCAGTATTTGGAGAATAGAAAGTTTAAAAAATTTGGATTCAAATTTGGAGAACTTTCGCTCAAACTCGGCTATGGAGAAAATGGTAGCGTTCAAGATATTCTGAAAGAACGCCGTCAACAACAAGTAAACAAAGAGAAACGCAATACAAATATTGCGAACGAAAAAGCACAGGTAGTTAGCCGTACCACTCTCATAAACGATTCGGACGCTAAGAAAAAAGCGACCGCAAAAGAATGGGAGATTAATCAGATCATCTTTAATGCAATATATAAAGGTGAGAAAGAGATCGCTGAAGCGTATAAATCACAAGTACTTGTATTTGGAGATAGTAACGAAAAGCGAAAAGAAATGGTGCAACAACTGACCGGTGCGCTGATTGCAAAAAAAGTTGAATTACCAAAAACAAAGGAGGTAACAAGTGAATCAGCCAGTTAAATTTGAACGGTGGCAGTATATCCAATTATTAGGGACTACCCTGGTTACATTTTTGGGAATATTTTGTGGAATCATTCTGATAGGAATCCTCATTACCGGTATTCATCTCGTAAAAAACGGTGAAGTGCAATGGTACACAATGGGGGGGTCCTATCTTGTCCTTATTGGTTTAACCACATGGTGGTTGCCAAATCTATTCCGCTGGCTCTATTTCCGAAAAAGACTCAACAGAATAAATACTCTGCGGAAGAAAAAAAGGAAAGAATCTGGTGATGAAGAAGAATCATTTCGATACGAAAAACTTTTGAACGGGTTTGCTCTCCTTGCGCTGATCGGAATTCTTTTTCTCACATTCACAGGGAGTCTTGATGGAATCATTCCAAAGAAGCTCCCCTCTTGGATCATTGAATTATTCAAAGAGAAATGGTTCTGGATTGGACTTATCGGAACAATCGCCCTTGTACTACTTATCATCTTCTGGAAGAAAATCTTTGGAAAGATGGATAAGTCGTTGGGCGACATGTTACGACTCGGATTGTATCTTATTTTCGGACTTATGGTCTTAAAGTATGGGATACAGTTTGTCTTCGGTTCAGGATCCAGCAAGAACATACGAGTTGCAAGTGGTGGCTATGCTGTCTCAAACGACCCGTACTGCGGAAAAAAGATAGACAAGTCCACTCCTGCCGGATACACCCTGCTTCGTGACAATGAAGTACAGGATGTAAAAGCTGGGGTAAAGTACTGCTATCTTAGAAAAGTCGGACAATCTTCATTGTTTGAACCGTCTCATGATGGAACCGTTGTTATTTCCTATAAAGAAATAGCCGGTACCACCGCATGGGAACAGCAAATCAGTACATCTGGAGGAAACCAAGAGCGATCCCTGCTTTCAGGAGATACTAAAGGTGAACCAGGCTGGTACGCTGTACAATTCAGCCGAGATGTTAACGATGTTTTATTTAAAAGAAAATAGTACTTTGTGAAAATGCAAAGCCACCCTCATAAGGGGTGGCTTTTTTACGTACTATTTTCGTAAGAGATTATTCACACGGCAACAACGAACCAACATTGTCTCCATCAATTCGAAGATCTTGAATACATGGTGGAGTAAATGTTTGGTTATCGTTGGTTACTTCTACGTTTTTTATTCCAAACGTATTAGCAAGAAGTGTAATGATACCAAATACCCCAAACATAATGAGAAATCCAACGATTCCCCACAGCATATGCTGCTTCCCTTTTGTTCGCTTCTCTTCGTTACTCGCGCCACGAATAAATTCCATCATTCCGAAAAGAAACACAACGAGTGCAACAATGAACGATAGTTCAATGAGCGGATTGATGATTTTTGCATTTACTTTTCCGAGAAATTCATCAATCGATGCAGCGTGAGCAACCAATGGCAACATACCTATAGTTCTTATCGATTATCGCGCACAAGAACCAAGTACGGTGTTGTAAGTGTATCCTGGAGGACAAGTTACACTTGGAGCTTGTTGATTAGGATTGATATCAAAGAATGTTTGAGCAATTCGAATGATACCCCATACCCCTACCGCAACGAAAAGTCCGATGAGTCCATTGATCATCTGGCGTCGACGATCTTTCATCTTAGTAGGATCCTTTTCACGGATAAAGTTAAATACTGCAATGAGGAACCAGATGGTCATGAGGACCATAATGACCGTCACTGCGGTAATCAACCAACTTCGTCCTTGAGAGATAAAGTTGTTTACGTAGTTAAATTGTTGTGCTGAAGCAACAGCTGGCACCAACAATGCGAGTACGCCTGGAATTGAAAATATAAATTTCTTCATACAAATGTTTAAGTGGTAATTACCTGGTAAAAACAGGTAACTACAGTATATCACCCTTTTATAATAACGTACTTATCATAAACAGAGATCTCCTAGCGACTTGCTTTATTTTGGTCAAGGTACTCAGTCTTTAAGAGAGGAACCGTTGGCTCTCCCAATCCAAGCGTGGTCCCAAGGATCTTTATAATTCCCCACACTGATACCATCACAAACAACCCGATAATTCCCCACCAAATAAGTTTTTTTCCTTCTTGTTTCTTTTCAGCGTCAGATGCAGCAATAAACCGAAACACTCCCCACAAAAAGACAACAAACGCCAGTGAGAAAATCAATGGGATAATCGCTGCTACAATAATACATTTTATCCAAATAAGAATATCAAGTAGTGACTTAAATTTAATCGCTGAACAAGAAGTAATTGCTTTTTGATCTTCTTGATACCCTGTAGTACCACTTGACCCCGCAGGATTAAATATTGGTTGTGGCTGTGTCCCCGTCCCTACCTGTCCGTAAATTCCAGTACTACACTTAAGTGGTTCTTTTTCACAAAATGCTTCTTTTTCTTTTTTATATACCTCGCAACGAGTTTCTATATCTGCATCAAACGGTGTACTACAACAGTTTCTAAATGTCGTGTCGTTAATCACTGAACACGCAGCGCCACTTTGCTGCGCAGACACATTTCCGGTGATACCTACCATTACAATGAGTGTTGTATAAATAATTTTTTTTATCGTATGCATATAATTAACTTGCAATTGCATTAATAGTCCCAACGATTGCGTTCGTAATCCCCCATGCTCCTAAAATAAGCAGTGTTCCGATCACGGTATACCAGAACATTGTTTTTGCTTTTTTTATCGCCTCAGGATTTCCTTGTGCAAGGATGAACTTGAGTCCTGACCAAATGAAAAACACCACAATAAATGGAATCGCTATTTTAACCACCGCGTCCATAAATAGCTTGATTGCTTCTCGAATCGTATCAACCTTGAGTGGATTGTTGAGCTTCACTCGAAGAGGAAATCCTTTACTATCTCCATCAATACAAGGTTGATTTGTGCAAGTTGCCCCTGTGTCATCTCCAGTTCCCGTTGCTCCAGTATCATCTCCGGTTGCCTTTTTCTTACAATCTAGAGTTTTCTCACCATTTTCACACCAAATACCACTAATACACTGCGGATCGCTTTTATCTATTTTTGTATCACCGTCATTGTCTTTTCCGTCACCACATTCATTTGCCACAATAGGAACTGGTATGGGTCGTTGAGCAAAAGAATCTGTGCTAACAGAAAAAGACATAGTGAAAAAAAAGATAACAAAAATAAAAATTGCCCCTCTTGCTATCCCTGCTTTTTGTTTTCTGTAAGATTGCATATGATTCATTGTTGACCTAAGTATATCATTACTCAAAGAAATACAGTTCGTTGGTATACCCAATCACACCAAGGAGTGTCTTTACGATAACCCACGCCAATAAAATGATAAGCATCCCCAATATAAGATGTCCTACCATTTTCTTTACATCTGCTCGTTTACCCGGGTTCCCCTCTGCGGTGATATATTTATATCCTGCATATACAAACATTAAAACCGCAACTGGAAGAAGTAAGTCTGTTATTAAAAAATCAATCAGTTTATTTATCAACTCAAACACTGAACTAAAATCGCAATCGTTTGTACAGGGTACAAGAGATCCCTTTGCAACAGAATCTTTTACTTCTTTACTGTCTTTATTGAGACAACCAGGATCTGCTGGAATGGTTGCCCCTGAGGCATCCTTTCCTCCATCCCAATCAGCAGTTCCATCTCCATCATTGTCGATATCATCCTCACAAGTTCCTTTTTTTGGTGCGGGTGTTGGTGTCGCCGTCCCCCCAGTGTCGTCCCCTGTACCTGTAACCACTGTTCCAGATGAATTTACTGTGTATTTTTTTGGTCCAAATGCCTCACCTGTTGTGGGTGTCGGTGTTCCTGTGACTGTAACTGCGTAATTGGTATCTTTTGTGAGTCCATCAAACACTACAGACGTCTGTTTTCCACTACCAGCATCAAGGGTTGCTGTTTTTGTTTCTGTTTTTCCTGCACCTTCTATGAGAAGTGTGAGAGCATACGCTGTTGATGATTGTGTATTTGCTACTGTTGCAGTAATGGAAGTCCCCGTTGCAGTATTGGGGGTAAGAATTACTGTTAGTGGTCCCTGTGGAGCATCTGTTGTTTTTAGTCCTTTATAGGAGACCGATTGATAACTTGTCGAAGATCCAGTAGCCACTCCGGTCATGGTCAGATCGTATGTCGCTTTTGTTGCAAGACCTGTAAATGACAGTGTCCCTGTAGCATTTGGTGCGAGCGTTGTCTTTCGAGGATCAACAGCGGTGCCACTTGGTACCTGCTTTGCGGTTACAGTGATAATAAATGTGCTCGTGCTTTTGTTTTTTACCGTTACTGTAATAGTATTAGTGCTCGTTGTTGTAGAAGATTTTACAAATTCAACAGGAAGTTCTGGTTTTGTTGGAGGAAGAGGTGTGGGATCGCTCGTTGTGGCTGTTACAGTACCTAATCCACCAGTCCCCATTCCGTCTGAAAGAGCAACTCCATTTTTAAGAAACTGTGCATGAATAGTGTACGTTCTTCCTATTTTTAGATTTGCTATAGATTCTGTATATGTTCCATCAGATCTTGGAGTTCCTTTGGTTGAAAAACCCAACACTTCTTCTGAATTTCCAAAAACAAGATAGATATTTGCATCTTTTATGATTGAATGGTTTTCAAATTTAACAGTAATAGTTGCGGTCGTTCCCGAAACTTTTTTTGAAACAAGAGAAACGTCTGCTGCATGTACAGTAGATGAAAAAAAGGAGAAAAATATAAGACATCCAAAAAGGATACGCTTAACGAATGAGTGATTGGAGGTCATTGTTTGCTTCATAGAGTGCGCTATCAATATCTAGTCTACCGCTCGTTACATTTTGTATCATATCACGAAAGATTGCTTCAGATTCAAATGGTGATGGGTCAGGCCATGTAAATGATGAAAGTGCTGCTTTAAAAAATACTGCGACATACGGATTGTTTTGTTGCATAAGCAACAAATCTCGTTGCGCAGGAGGAAGAGAGAGTCGTTTTGAAATATCATCAACAGATTGCTTGCTTGCAATTGTTCCTGCCGTTGCAAATCCTGCCGGGAAATTTGGTGCATTTTTAAGAACCCCTACTGCAATAAATGACCCAAAAGTGACTGGGCGAACCGCCCCCTCAGGTTGAAACATTTCCATTACATCAAAGTTGAGGTTTGGATTTTGAGATTGCAGTATAAAAAGTTCACTTGCCCGTCCTATATAAAACGCTGAACGACCAGAGAGAAACATGTCACGACTTGAAGGAAGAGCTCTGTTCCAAGAGTACACAGTACTCACTGGGTTTGAAAAATTTGTAAAGAATGAAAGCGCATTTCCAGTAAGGGACTCTTGCGCTCCTTGTGGTCTATCAGTAAGGGTCGCTCTTCCCAGATTTGTTATTGCATCGTTTATGATAATCGGATTGCCGCTTTGAAGAAATAATGTCGCAAGAATATCTTTACTGTTGACTACATTGCTCCATTCTCCTAGTGCAATAGCGGTCTGTACAATATTATTTCTAAAATCTTTTCGAAGAAATAGTGGGATAGAAGAAGCAACATCATTCCATCCAGTTGGTGGAACAACAAAGTTTGCAGCTGCCATCAAATCTTTGTTGTAATACACCACCAATGGGTCAACAAGAAGCGGGATAGCAGCAACGCCTTGTGGGGTAAGGAATAGTTGCGAACCATCTATGTTCGTATCTCTGTAAAATCGCTCACTGTACGCTTCAAATGGGATGGTATAGAGTCTTTCTTTAATTTGAGAAAATAGTTCTGAAGAAAAAATCAAAACGTCTGGAGGGGTACCATTTGCAAGCGCAACAACTAAATCTTGAGTGAATCGATCTGGAGTGTGCTCAACATACGTCATCGTGTAGCCAAGATCAGCACTATTAAAAAAATTGTTCACGTACCGCTCCATATGTTCCTGAGGGAGCACACCCCAAACCAGCACATTTCCTTGTGGTGCTGACGAAGTTGTTTTTCGATTTGATGAAAAGAGTCCAGAAAATACTGCAATTGCGAGAACAAACGCGGCTACAAATATAACAACAAGAATAGTTTGGAATGGTGACTTCATGTTTTTCTATGATTTACGAAACAGTACTGCATAATGGTGCTCTCCTCCAGGAAGTGTATCAGATAGTTTTATAAATCCTGCCCGACTACAGAGTGCTTCTGCCATTTCTTTCGTTACTACTGCTTGAGATGCAGGTCCAATTCCTCCAAATGATTCCGTCCAATCAACAATAAGTAGTCGTCCTCCTGGCTTCAAAATACGTTTTGCTTCATTGATACACGCAATTTTATCATCAAGATGAAAAAGCACATTTGAAATCATCACAAAATCAACTGATTGATCATCTAAACGAGTCCCTCCAGGAAGTTCAATATCTCCCCAGAGTGGGTGTAAGTTTGAAATGTGTGCTTCTTGCGCATCTCGAGCAAGTCGAGCAACAATTTCACGATGAATTTCAATCGCAAACACACTCCCCTTCGGAACAAACGAGGCTGCCGCTCTTGAAAGGAACCCACTCCCCGCACCAAAATCAGCAACACTATCGGTCACCTGTAGGTTGCACGCAGCAAGGATCTGCGCTGGGTTCATAAACATATAACAAAGTATACCGTAGGAAGTGGCAATCAGTAAGTAGGAACTTACAGACACGTCACGGAAGCAAGCTCATCTCCCGCACGAAGTTTCATAATATGAACACCTTGAGTCTGACGTCCACTTGAAGGAATAGTATTGAGCGCAACACGAATGACCTGTCCTTTCTTTGACATCGCAACAAGTTC
>CAZSQH010000002.1:22414-28367 GCA_964608655.1 uncultured Candidatus Saccharibacteria bacterium
CCGATCCACCACGTTTTTGCACTTTGTATTCATCGAGCGCAGTCTTTTTCCCAAGCCCATTTGCTCCCATCGTCAACATAAAGAAGCCCTTTTCTTCAATGACCACATCAGCACCTACCACTACATCTCCTTTTCCAAGCTTCATTGCTCGTACCCCACCAGCCGTTCGTCCCATCTCACGGATATCTTTTTCATCAAAGCGAATTGATTGTCCCGCTGCAGTAACAAGCATTACACTTTGTCCTTTCTGTACTCGAAGTGCCGACTGAAGCTCATCTCCCGCATCAAGTCGAATTGCAATGATCCCACTTCGACGCACATCTTTGAAGCTTTCATAAGAGACCTTCTTTGCAGTCCCCCTTTGAGTAACAAGCATAAGTGATGCCTTTTCTTCTTTTGCTTTTTTGGGCACCGCAAGAATAGAAGTCACCTTCTCGTCTCCTGAAAGTGAAAGGAAGTTCATGATCGATTTTCCTTTTGTTGCTCGCTTTCCCTCAGGAAGTTCGTACATTTTTATTTGGTAGGCTTTTCCTTTGTTGGTAAAGAAAAGCAAATCTGAGTGAGTATCGGTCGTTAAAAGCTGGGTCACAAAATCTTCTTCTTTTGTCTCAAGATCAATAACCCCGACCCCTCCTCGTTTCTGTGTTTTGTATTCACTTGGATCAGTACGCTTGACGTATCCACCAGAAGTAAACACCAGCACTGAATCTTTTTCAGGAACAAGGTCTTCATCTGAAATGGTCTTCGTTCCTCCAGAAACAATTTTTGTTTTTCGATCATCACCGTACTTTTCCTTGATTTCACGAAGCTCATCAGCAATAACCTTAAAGATCTTCTTTGCGCTTGCAAGGAGTGCTTCAAGTTCAGTAATGAGAGCTTGTTTTTCTTTCAATTCTTCCTCAACTGCTTTGCGTTCAAGTCCCGCAAGTTTTTGGAGGCGCATTTCAAGGATGGCATCAGCTTGCAAATCAGAAAATCGAAACTCTTTGATCAAATTAACCTTCGCAACACTCGCATCTTTTGAAGCACGGATGGTTGAAATCACTTTATCAATATGATCGAGCGCCTTTTTTAATCCGAGCAAAATATGCTCGCGATCTTTTGCCTTTTGCAAATCAAACGCAGTTCGACGACGTACCACCTCTTCTCGGTGTCCGATAAAAGCAGCAATAATTGATTTAAGAGAAAGTGTCTCTGGAGTTCCGTCAACGAGGGCCACCATGTTGTAGTGGAACGTTTGTTCAAGCTGGGTGTGTTTATAGAGATAGTTGAGTACCTTTTGCGGATTGATCCCACTTTTAAGGGTGACCACCACACGCATGTCTTTTGCAGAAAGATCTTCGAGCCCCTTCACTCCTTCAAGTTTCTTTTCTTGAACAAGTTCCGCAATCGATTCGACAAAGCTTGACCGAACGACGCGGTACGGGAGCGACGTAATGACAATTTGATAGAGTCCATTCTTCTGTTCAACAATTTCAGCTTCCCCACGACACACCACGCCGCCTCGCCCTGTTGCAAACGCGTGAACAATATCTGCTTTATTAAAAACAAGTCCACCTGTTGGAAAATCGGGTCCTTTAATAATTTCTGCGAGCTCCTCGTTTGTCGCATCGTCGTGTTCAATCATGTGAATACACGCATCAACCACTTCGCCGAGATTATGAGGAGCAATATTCGAAGCCATCCCCACCGCAATACCGAGTGTTCCATTCAAGAGAAGGTTTGGTACCGCCGCAGGAAGTACGGTTGGTTCTTTTCGTGTCGCATCGTAGTTTGCACGAAAATCAATCGTCTGTTTTTCGATATCGCGCATCAACTCTGAAGCGATCTTCGACATCCGTGCCTCGGTATAACGCATCGCAGCAGCAGGATCACCATCAACCGAACCGAAATTTCCCTGTCCTTGAACGAGAGGGTATCGTGTCGAAAATTCTTGTGCAAGGTTCACCATGGCGTCGTACACCGACGAATCTCCATGAGGGTGGTACTTTCCAAGCACATCTCCGACAACGAGTGCTGATTTTCGAAACTTCGCACTCGAAACAAGTCCCATGTCATTCATTGCATAAAGAATGCGGCGATGGACTGGTTTGAGACCATCACGAACATCAGGGAGCGCACGCTCAGTAATCACGCTCATTGCGTAATCAATGAAGGAATCTTTCATTTCCCGCACGATATTTACCGGTACTACTTGTTGTCTCGATTCAATCGGACCGGTTGATTCTGGAAGAGGCTTTTTTGCCATATGAGGCTTATATTATAAACTAATTTTCACTAAAAAGCGACCCCGCATTTTGAGAGAGTGACTGATAAAACTGCTTTAATTTTGAAGGAGATTCATCTTGTTCTTGCTCACCTTTTGGTCGAGTATGTACAAAAATAAGTACTGCAAATAGTATCCCTGCAATAATCACAGTCCATACGAGTGCTATTTTTCTACGAACATGGTGTGGTCTGTTTGAAAACATAGAAACAACTATTATGTTGTTGCAGAAAGAACAATAATGGAACCTTCTTTTCCATCAAGATCTCGTCGTTTGAGGGTTGCCTTATCTTGCGCATCATTTTTTTCTTGTCCTCCTTCCTTGAGAAAACGAGCAATCCCTGTTGCTTCATACCAATACGGAATAATGACGTTTGGATCATAGCTTGTTGCTGCTTTGTACGCAGCTGTTGGATCATCTCCAATAGGAACAAATACCATATCTGCACTTGTCGCAATTTCTTTTGCCTCAGCAGAAAGTGATTTTTCGTCAGCGCAGAGTCCAAGAAATGCTATTTTGATTCCATCAAGCTCAAATCCGTACACTGTATTTATAAGATCATGCTTCCCGATAGTAGTCTTACTTGAAGCACCAGTAAATAAAAGCCCTTTTACCTCATAGCTACCCGGTCCATCAATAACAAACGGTTGTTTGTCTCCAAGAGAGACTGTTTCAGGATCGTTACACTCAGAAATATTAGTAGTAACCAATGCAATATCTGCTCCAAAACGAGTAGGTTTCATTGTTTTTGAAGGAGGATTGATAGCGATCGTCAAATCACCAAGGGTCAGTTTAAAATAAGAATTTCCGAGATACGTAATAACCATGTCGACACTATAGCAGAAACAGAAACAGTCGAAAAGAAAACCCTCCATAAAGGAGGGTTATATACCTAAAAATATCATTTTTTTACACAAAGAAACCAGTCTTCTGTGGTCCAGCGAAGGTTTGTCGGAATCTCATTAAGAGAAAAAATTGATTTCCCTTCCTGAACAACATCAGCATCGTTGCTAGTCACAAACTCTGTCGATAAACACAGCGCTTTGTCCTCGGGAGAGAGTAATGGCCCAAGTGTGATGAAGTTCATTTTCCCTGAAAACAATGCAAATACATTGTTTACCTGAATGCCGTGTTCAAGATAGGAAAACGGTTTCAGTTTCTTTCTCTCCATATAGGCAGTTACCTCAGGAGTTGTCACCGAACTGAAATTCATCAGCACTACGGTGACTTGTGTTTTTTTGTTGTCTACCGTTGAGACAGATATCGAAAAAGTAATTTCATTTTCCGGCTTTACAACCGGTTCGTGTTGAGAAAATGCAGTACCGAAAAACAACAGTACTGTTAAGAGAAAAATGGTACTCTTTTTCATAACGTAACATTTAAATGTACATAATCCGTTAGCCCGAATATAACACATATAATATTTATCGTCAATACTACCGCTTTATATCTTTCTGTGGTACTTTTACTGAGCAAATAAGGATTTGCACGAATTAACAATTAGCCTTTTGGAGTAATCCCCGTCCATATTTTTTAGAAATTGGATGGGAATCCAAAGGGTGGCTCCCCACTTCGGGACCATGCCACCTTTTGTGTGGTTTTTTATTTTTTATGCCAAGAACAAAGAAAACAGATACTGAAGAAGAAGTTTCAGTTGATACTTCGGTAACAACTGAAACTGTCACGGAACAAAAAGAACCTGGCCGTCCAGCTCTCGATGAGCTTGTCGAGGGTCCAGTTATTGCGGTTGATAAAGCGGCAATTTACATAGACCTTGCGCCATATGGAACGGGTGTTATTTACGGTCGTGAATACATCGCAGCCCGCGATCTCATTAAGAAAACAAACATCGGTGATGTTATCAAAGCAAAGGTAGTCGATGTTGAAAATAATGACGGGTACGTTGAACTCTCACTTAAAGAGGCAAAAGCAGCACTTCTCTGGAGTGAAGCAGAGTACGCCATTAAAGATAAAACTATTTTTGATCTCACTATTAAAGATGCGAATAAGGGTGGTCTCATTATCGATTGGCAAGGTGTTTCTGGATTTCTTCCCGCATCACAATTAAAACCCGAACACTACCCTCGTGTAGAAGATAGTGATAAAGATAAAATTCTAAGAGAACTTAAGCGTCTTGTCGGAACAAAACTTGCGGTAACTATGATTTCTGCAAATCCTAAAGATGGGAAAATCATCTTTTCTGAAAAAGAATCAAACCCCGAAGACCGTCAAGAAGTGATTAGTAAATATGCTGTAGGAGATGAGATAGAGTGTGAAGTCACTGGTATTGTTGATTTTGGAGTATTTCTTAAGGTAGAAGAAGGGCTTGAAGGACTAGTACACATCAGTGAGCTCGATTGGGGCCTTGTTGAAGATCCTCGTGCACTCTTTAAATTGAAAGACAAAGTAAAAGCAAAGATTATCGATATAAAAGATGGAAAAATTTCTCTCTCTATAAAAGCACTTAAAGAAAATCCTTGGAAAAGTTTTGAAGGTAGTTTGAAACGTGGCGATATTGTAAAAGGTGTTGTGATTAAATATAACAAACACGGTGCACTTGTCTCTATCAAGGAAGGTGTTGCTGGACTTGTCCATCAATCATCATTTGGTGGTGAAGATAAACTTAAAGAAGCACTCCAGCTTGGAAGAACTTATCCATTCACTGTAACACTCTTTGAACCAAAAGAGCAGCGAATGACTCTCGTACACGGCGAACAAAAACTTGAAGATTTAAAAGAAGAATCAAAAGAAAATTAATTGCTACTTAAAACACTCCCTACTAGGGAGGGTTTTAAGTTAATTATGTTTATTCATCACCGCATCAAAGCTCATCGTACGTAAATCGTATAGTATTTGTATTGCTTTCGCTACTCCTTCCTGAAGCTGTTCTTGTTCCATTTCAGTAAAGTCAGAAAGGAGAAACTTTTCAAATCCATCAGGTGGAGCAATACGAGGAACAAGCGCTTCGTGCACCGGACGTACTCCTACACGAATACGAAAAAAATCCTTATGTCCAAGGTGGTCAATGATTGATTGCACTCCATTGTGATCTCCTGATCCTCTTCCAAAAGAACATTTCACTTGTCCAAGCGCAATGTCAATATCATCATAAACAACCGCCAACAACCCCCCATACTGTTTAGTAAGCATCCGCACCGATTCTCCTGAGTGATTCATAAAGGTTGTTGGCTTGGCAAAAAGCATGTCCCCCATGCGAGCAATAGTCGCCTGAAAACTTTTATCTTCACTAAACACAATGTGCTCTAAAGTAGAAAATTTATCAAGCACCATAAAACCAACATTGTGACGAGTGTGTGTGTATTTTTTTCCAGGATTTCCAAGTCCAATAATAACCATGCTCTTATTAAACAATACTTTCGGCTTGTTGTCGCGCCCAAGACATCATATACTTGTCCCATTCATGGACACTGTTCCGCTTCAAAACCAACCCTCTCGCTTGAAAGTTTTTGTTGTCAATATTTTTTATATCGGATTGGCAATTGGTCTTGCAATGCTCATCCAAACATTTATCGCTCGACCATTTATCGTAACCGGAAACTCAATGGATCCTGTCATTAAAGACAAGGAGTACCTTATTATCGACAAGCTATCGTACCGACTCGGATCTCCTAAACGAGGTGATGTGGTGGTCTTTCGTGCCCCTCCAGAACCATCAAAGTTTTACA
>CAZSQH010000002.1:28377-30616 GCA_964608655.1 uncultured Candidatus Saccharibacteria bacterium
TACATTAAACGAATCATCGGACTTCCCGGAGAAACAGTAACGATCGAAGGAACAACCATTACCATCACCAACAGCGAACACCCCAACGGATTCACCCTCGAGGAACCATTTATCACCCACAACATTCGAAGCGACTCAGTGACCACGACAATCCCAGAAGATCACTTCTTTGTTATGGGAGACAATCGCGATGCAAGCTTTGATTCACGCAGCTGGGGACCCCTTGCCAAAGAAGCGATTAGCGGACGAGCACTGTTGCGACTCCTTCCTTTTCACACCATAACGTACCTTCCAGGAAAAGAAACCTATGACGAAACAAAATAAACCAACAAAAAAATCAGGTGATATCGCAAGCCCCAAAGGAATGCGCGATATCGTCGATGCTGAGTACTACAAAATGCAAGGGCTTTTTGAAAAAGCACAAGAAGTTGCCGTGTACTATGGTTTCAAACCAATCGAAACTCCAATCCTAGAACATGAAGGAACCTTCACAACAGCAATCGGTGTGGGAACTGATGTGGTAGACAAAGAAATGTACACGCTCAAGACAAAAGGTGGTGATCATTTGGCGATGCGCCCAGAGCACACCGCAGGACTTATGCGTGCCTATATTGAGCACGGAATGCAGAGCCAGCCACAACCGCTTCTTTTTTACCACTCAGGACCAGTATTTCGTCACGACAAACCACAACGTGGAAGATATCGACAGTTCTATCAGTTCGATGTGGATATTCTTGGAAGTGAAAAGAGTATCATTGATGCGCTTGTGATTCGAACGATCTACACCATTCTCGAAGAATCAGGAGCACAGAATCTTGTGATCACCATTAACTCAATCGGCGACAAAGAATCACGCACCGCATACCTCAAAGAGCTCACTGCTTACTACAAAAAACACCTTGACGAACTCCCTCCTGTTGACCGAGAACGCTTAAAGACAAACCCGCTCCGCATTCTTGATTCAAAAGAAGAAAAAACAAAAATCATAAACCAAAACGCCCCCGACGCAATAAGCTTTCTCTCTCCTGCAGGGAAAAAACACTTCAAAGAAGTGCTCGAGTACTTGGATGAAATGGAAATCTCCTATCAAATCGACAAAACACTCGTGCGAGGACTTTCCTACTACACCCACACTGTATTTGAGGTGATTGAGACACTCGAAGATGGCTCAGCGATTACGATTGCGGGCGGCGGTCGCTACGACTACCTTGGACGTCAACTTGGCAGTAAAAAAGATATTCCTGCAATGGGCGGTTCCCTTGGAATGGATCGCATTGTTGAACGACCGTGGTTTAAAAACCTCGCACCTCGGATTATGAAAAAGCCAAAGGTGTATTTTATCCAAGTTGGATGGGAGGCAAAACTCAAAAGTCTCTGCGTTATTGAAATACTTCGCAAGGCCCACGTTCCAGTAATTCAATCACTCTCAAAAGATTCACTCTCTGCACAACTTGCTGTTGCTGAAAAAAGTGGAGCCCCTTACGTCATCATATTTGGACAAAAGGAAGCAATGGAAAAAAGTGTTATTGTTCGAAACATGGAAACACGATCACAAGACACCGTAAAAATGGATGAACTCAATACCTACATCAAACACTTAAAATAGCATTAGCGCAAAACGTTATGACCCCTCCTATTATTCAAGAACCACATGCTGTACTTCGAAGCGTGGCATCTCCTGTGGCACAAGAAGCTATTGGGACAGAAAAAATAACCCGTGTCATCACTGACATGAAAGCAGCACTTGCAAAAGAAGATGATGGAGTTGCAATCGCAGCACCGCAAATAGGAGTACCGCTCCGCATCTTCGTTGTCGCAAAACGAGTATCAAAAAAAAATGAAAAGAGTGATGACGATATGGTGTTTATCAATCCTGAAATTATTCGTCTTGGAAGAAAAAAAGAATTATTATCAGAAGGATGTCTTTCGGTACGTTGGAAATACGGGCTAGTAAAACGTTCCCTTACTGCAACTGTCCGAGCGTTGAATGAGCAGGGTAATGAGTTTGTCATGAGTGGATCGGGACTCCTTGCACAAATATTTCAACACGAAATTGATCATCTTAACGGGGTGCTCTTTATTGATAGCGCAAAAAATATAGAGGATATTCCTCCCGAACATAAAACTGGTTTAAAAAATAATGCTTAAGAAACGTATCGCCTTTTTTGGTACCCCTCCATTTACCACCACATTCCTTGATGTGCTTGATGCGCACGGCTATCGCCCATCGCTTGTCGTG
>CAZSQH010000003.1:0-13304 GCA_964608655.1 uncultured Candidatus Saccharibacteria bacterium
ATCTTTTTTTCCAACAGTTATTTTTTCTGTATTTTTCAATACATACTCAATCCCGTGATACTTGTACTGCATTGCAATATGTTGAGGCAACATTGAAGCAGTAACAGAATCAGTCGCAGGAAGTTGTGCTAATGCTGAAAAAGTAAGACAAAACAGTATTGCAATAAAAAGAACCTTTTTCATATTTCAAATTTTTATGTTTTTGAATGATGTATTTCTTGAGTAATTATAGCATATATTTATATAAAAGTCAATATAAAATCCCCTTATATCGTAAGGGGATTTTATTGATTCTTATTTAGTTCCACCCTTTTGCTTCAAGTGCTGCTTGAGCTGCAACTTGCTGACCTTCCTGTTTACTTCTTCCCTTCCCTTCGGCTATCTTTTGCTCTCCAAAAAATATTCCGATAGTAAACCATTTGTCGTGATCTGGTCCTACTTCAGCAAGTACTTTATATGATGGTGTCACGCCAAGTCGCTCTTGTGCTTCTTCTTGCACCCAACTTTTTGCATCTTTCCATGATTTCTTTGCAATAATGTCTTCTAATCGAGGAAGTAGTGTTTTTGAAATAAACACATTGCATGCATCGTACCCCTGATCAAGATAAAGCGCCCCCACAAATGATTCATACGTGTTTGCAAGTATCGTTGAACGTGCACGCCCAGTGTCTTTTGATTCGCCTTTTGAAAGAAGAAGGTACTCATTCATTCCAAGTGCTGACGCAACCTCAGCAATCACTACTGCATTTACGATTGCGCTTCGATACGCAGTGAGTTCTCCTTCAGGAGCTGTTGGATACGTACGAAATAAAAAGTCAGTGACCACAAGTTCAAGGACTGCATCACCAAGAAACTCGAGTCGTTCGTTGTGTTCAAGACCACTTTTTGGATTTTCGTTGATATACGAACGGTGAATAAATGCGTGCTGAAGAATTGTTTTATCTTTAAATATCACTCCAATTGCTTTTTCAAAAGGAGTAAAGTCTTTTTGTGTCATAGAGAACTCATGCAGGTTGCAAAGTATAAGCCACGAATCGCTCTTGTCAGAGCCTATACCCTAGAACCTGAAACTGTTTATTTAGTAATCTTTTCAATCGCCTTTGCGATTAACGGCAATATATCATCATACACGGTCAAGTCAACCACCTCGTGCAACTGGAACCATCCGAGTTTATCAAGTCCGCCACTAGTGGTAAGCACCATTTCTTGGTACGGGGCGTGTGCGAGGTAGTAGGTCACGACTTTGCGAATCTTCCCTTTTTCCGGATGCGATGCCACATAATCGATACTTCCAAGTTCTCCTTCAAGAGAAACATCCAGTCCACTCTTTTCTTTTATCTCTCGAATCGCAGCAGCTTCTGGAGTTTCATTTTGTTCCACTCCTCCTTTTAAAATAGTCCAGTATCCAAATACATCGTGAGCAAGACCAATGTATGACACGCCATCGTGTACTGCATAAATAATTGCACCTGCTTTTGCCTCAACAGGAAGTGTCGCTGGGTCGACAGGCACTTCTGGTTCCTTTTGTTTTTTTACCTTTGGTTTTGATGTTTGCTCTTTTCCTGGTTCTCCAATCTCTTTATAGACTGCGCCAAGTACTCCGTTTACAAACTTGCCACTATTTTCTCCCCCAAATGTTTTTGCAAGTTCAATCGCTTCATTAATAGCAACTTTTGGAGGGACCTGTTCACGATCGCCAAAAAGAAGTTCTGCGAGCCCCATACGAAGTACGCTTCGATCAACGTTTCCAATCTTGTCGAGTGGCCACTCAGGTGCGGCCTTCATAATAATGTCATCAAGAATGGTTTGTTTTCTTTGTACAAGTTCTCCAAGAGTATAAATAAATGCATTGTCACTATGCCCTGGGGCAAATTCAGCAATATTTCGATCAATAATGCGCTTAAAATCCTCAGGGTGACCTGAGAAATCCCATTCGAACAGTGATTGAAGAACAATTGACCTCGAGAGGTGCCGGTTTGCCATAGGCGATTATTTTTTAGATTTTTTCTTTGCTTGTTTTTTAAGTACCTTCTTTACTTGGTTACTTCCAACAGAACGGCCTTTGTACATACCATCCTTTGTTGCTCGATGACGCAAGTGTACTGCGCCACTTTTATCTTTTGAGAGTGCCGGTGATTTCAATGCGTGGTGGCTTCGGCGATTTGCCGTATGCGCACGGGTGTGTCTCATTCGTACTACCATAATGGTGTCACTATACCCTATTTATGTAGAAAACGCAAAGCGCTCTCCTTTTATAAGTACAAAAACGGTGGTATAGTTTCCCCATGCAAGAGAATCTAGAACATTTGCGACATTCGCTCGCCCACCTCCTTGGTGCATCAGTCTGCATACTTTACCCTGAAGCAAAACTCACACTCGGTCCAGCAATCGATGATGGGTTTTATTATGATATTGATTTTGGAACCACCAAAATCTCAAGTGATGACCTTGTGATTATCGAAAAAAAGATGAAAGAACTTCTTCCTTTATGGAAAGAGGTCACTTCTCGTGAAGTAACAAAAGAAGAAGCGCTCACTATTTATAAAGACAACCCGTACAAAAAAGAACTCATTGAAGAAATCAGTGCGCGTGGTGAGACAATCACGCTCTATACTATGAATGATTTTACCGATCTTTGTCGCGGAGGACACGTCGACAATCTCTCTTCTGTTGATGCTTCATCATTTGTGCTTGATCGTATCGCTGGAGCGTATTGGCGTGGCAAAGAAACAAACCCAATGCTCACTCGTATTTATGGGCTCGCGTTTGAATCAAAAGAAGCTCTCAATGCACACCTTGGTATGCGTGAAGAAGCAGAAAAAAGAGATCATCGAATCATTGGGGAGAAAATGGATCTCTTTTACTTTGATGAACAAATCGGAAAAGGACTTCCTATCTGGCTTCCTAATGGAAACATTATCAAAGAAGAACTTGAAAAGTGGGCAAAAGAAACTGAAGAAAAGTGGAACTACCAGCGTGTGACTACACCCATTATTACTAAAGAAAACCTTTTCTATACTTCTGGACATCTTCCCTTGTACAAAGAAAGCATGTACGCCCCTATTGTGATTGAAGAAGAAAACTACTATCTCAAGCCAATGAATTGTCCTTTTCACCACAGAGCGTTTGCGTCACGACCAAAAAGTTACCGCGATCTCCCTGTCAGACTTGCAGAATACGGCTGGTGTCATCGATATGAAGATTCTGGTTCTCTCTTTGGACTCATGCGTGTCCGTGGAATGCAAATGAATGACGCGCACATTTACGTACAAAAAGAGAAAGCAATTGAAGAGTTCGTGCAAGTCATTAAACTCCACGAATACTACTATAAACAGTTAGGGATTGAAAATTATGAAATGGAACTCGCACTCCGCGACCCGCAGAACATGGAGAAATATCATGGAGACGAATCTGATTGGAAAGAAGCAGAAGAAATGACGATAAAAGCTATGGAGCAATCGGGTGTGCCCTTTAAGATTGTTCACGAGGGTGCTGCATTTTATGGGCCAAAGATGGATTTTCAAATCTACTCATCAATTGGCCGTCTCTTTACCGCGTCAACAAACCAACTCGATTTATACATGGGAAAACGATTCCAACTCGAATACACTGACAGCGATGGGATAAAAAAAGTACCTGCAATCATTCACCGTGCCCCTCTTGGAACACATGAGCGGTTTATCGGATTTCTCATTGAACACTATGCGGGTGCATTTCCTACCTGGCTTGCACCGGTACAAATTGCCATTGTTCCCGTGAAAGATACTCATAATGAAAAAGCACACGCACTCCATGCGCTGCTTCGAGAAAATGGTATACGAAGTGAGCTCTATGAAGGAAACGAAAGTCTCGGAAAGCGGCTCCACGGCGCAAAACGTCTCCTTCCTCCATACATACTCGTGCTTGGAGATAAAGAGATTGACGCGAACGAATATACAATTGAACTACGAAATGGAGAGAAAAAAATGATTCCAAAAGAAAGCTTGGTCACAACCCTCCTTAAAGAAATAAAGGAAAGAAATTAAAAAAGACAGGCAGAAATGCCTGTCTTTTTATGAGCGGTAAAGAAAATCAATAAATCCATTGAAGTTCAGATCTTGCAATGCGCCAGCACACTCATCAACAATCGCTGTTTTTGTTGAGCAACCAATACGCATTGTATATACATCGTTGGTTTTTTGTTTGAGTGTGGTTACCACTTGCAACATATCGTTTTGGTCAACATCTTGAGTAAAGATAATCAACCGCAATGTATTTTGCATGGTAAGCAAGTCCTCAAGAAGATCATTGAAAAAATCAACCGATGAGGTAATAAACCGAACCTCATCATTAGTAGTGATCTTTTCAACAATACCATTCTTCATCCCTTGATCGACTCCCGCTCCTCCTCCGTGAAGAATTAAGATTGTCATGGGTATACTATTTGTCTTCATAGTACCTAGTGCACAGAAGGTGTCAATCGGCTATACTAAAAGCTATGGAAAACAACAATTTACACAACCTTACCACCCAATTTGTCCAAGAATCAAAAAGTCTCTGGCGTATCAAGAAGCACTACCTCAAAGAAGCAAAATCAAAAGAGCTCAAAGCATTTTGGACCATGCTCGCAAAAGACAAAGAGCAACATTTAAAAGATTTAAAAAAATTTATAAAGACAGAATTGAAGTAATAAAAAAAGCCATCAGAAGTGATGGCTTTTTTATTACTAAATATCGAGTCGGGCGAGCTTTGCATTTGACTGGATGAAACTTTTTCGAGGAGCAACTTCACTTCCCATCAAAATATCGAAGGTTTGATTTGCATCTTCTGCATCTTCGATGGTCACTTGTTTAATTACCCGACGAGCGGGATCCATAGTGGTCTCCCAGAGCTCTTCTGCGTTCATTTCTCCAAGCCCCTTGTATCGCTGTATGGATACTTTTGGTTGCTTCTTTTTTGTTTCTTCTTGCTCATCGTTTTGTTCCTCATCTCCAGCACCACCTTCAACTTCTTGAATATCATCGGTATCAACAGTACCAATCATGCGGGCTTTTTCATCGTCAGAATATGCATAAAGAAGCTCTTTTCCTTTCTTTATTTTATACAACGGTGGTTGAGCGATGTAGATATACCCAGCATCAATCACTTCACGGAAGTATCGATAAAATAGCGTGAGTATGAGCGTCCGAATGTGTGCTCCATCGACATCTGCATCAGTTGCAATAACTATTTTGTGATATCGCATTTTTGAAATATCAAATGTATCTCCAATAGAAGTCCCCATTGCAATGACAAGATTTTTAATTTCTTGACTCCCTAACATTCGATCTAATCGAGCACGTTCTACATTCAAAATTTTTCCACGAAGTGGCAATATCGCCTGGATACGACGATCACGCCCCATTTTTGCAGTACCTCCCGCAGAGTCTCCCTCAACAATAAAGAGTTCTGATTCTTCTGCGTCACGGCTCTGACAATCCGCAAGTTTTCCGGGGAGTGTCATCCCTTCAAGTGCTCCTTTTCGCAAGATTGAATCTTTTGCTGCTTTTGCTGCCTTCCGAGCACGAAGCGCAAGGAGTACTTTGTTAACAATCGCCTTTCCTTCATCAGGATGCTCTTCAAGAAACGCAGAAAATGTATCTCCAAATACAGTTGAGACTGCTCCTTGTGCCTCCATGCTTCCAAGCTTTGCTTTTGTTTGACCTTCAAATTGGATTTCTGGCAACTTCACTGATACTACCACCGTCAATCCCTCAAGGACATCATCTCCAGAAAACGCACCATCAATCTCTTTTACTAAATTATTTTTCTTTGCATACGTATTTAGTAGACGAGTAAGTGCCATTTTAAATCCGGTGATATGGGTCCCCCCTTCAGAGTTGTAGATATTGTTTGCAAAGGGAACAATACGCGCAGAAATGTCATCAACATATTGCAATCCTACTTCAACCGCAACATTGTCAATTTCTTTTTCACAGTAAAACACTGTTTCGTGAATCGGTTTTTGATGCTTGTTGTAGTGACGAACTAACGATTGCAGTCCCCCTTCAAAATAAAATGTCGTTGAAGGAACATTAAGTTTTTGTTCTTTGAACCAAAATGTTTTTGTTGTATCAATTTTTTCAGTGACTCCTCGAGCGTCAATGATCGTCACTCTAAGACTTTTTACCAAATATGCTTGTTGACGAAGTCGATCAACTACCGTCTTCCAATCAAATGTTGTTCCTTCTTTGAAAATAGTTCCGTCTGGTTGAAAGGTGATAATGGTTCCGTTGTATTTTGTACTTCCTACTTTCTTTACACTCGCCTTCTTTGCACCACGAGCATACTCCTGCACCCATACCGCACCTTCTTTATGTACTTCAGCACGTGTGTAGTCAGAGAGTGCATTCACCACTGACGCACCCACTCCGTGAAGTCCTCCAGACACCTTGTACCCTGATCCGTCTCCACCAAACTTTCCTCCTGCATGGAGTGTGGTCATCACCGTTTCAAGTGCTGACACTTTTGTTTTTGGATGAATATCTACAGGAATACCACGTCCGTTATCAGCAACACGAGCCATATCATTTGGAAGAAGTACCACTTCAATGTGATCTGCAAAACCACCCATCGCCTCGTCACGAGAGTTGTCAAAGATTTCCCAAATGAGATGATGCAACCCCTCAGGACCAGTTGTCCCAATATACATTCCGGGACGCTTTCGTACTGGTTCAAGCCCCTCAAGAACTGAGATTTGCTCTGCACCATACTTCTTTGCTTTTTCTTCTTTTGCCATGAAAAATAAGGATAAATTAACAATTTATTATATCAAATATACGACTTTTTATCTATTGACTTTATTGTATATCTATTATTAAATAATTGTTATTTCCCATAAATCACCTTTGCTCTTTTACAGTATTCACACTCTGTTTGCTTACCATATGGTTTGAAATTGCACGGACGATTCACCCACTCCCCACTCGCAAGGAGCTCGTCATACTCTTTTATATCTCTCTTTAGTAAATCAATCTGTTCATCATCTATATGCGTGCTATAGAGTGCGTTTTTTTCTTTAATATCTTCCTCAAGAAAAAGCAGTCTTGAGGTGGCAACATCATTTATTTTTTCTGCACCTCTTATGAGATACGAATACATAACAAGCTGTCGTAAGTAAGAAGAAAGTCTCCCTTCTTCATCTAACTTTTCAATAACACCTGTTGTTTTTGAGGAACCAGTTTTAAAATCAGTCACCCTGATCGTGCCATCAGGAAACCGCTCAGTGAGATCAATTTTTCCATACATAGAAAGATGTGCCCACTCTGGGTCTCGGTATGCAAGTGATCGTTCTGCTATACGGTTCGGTGCTACGTGCGGTAGATAGTGTTCCACCCATTGCATCACAGATTTTAACCCATCACTTACAAGCCGTGTCAAAATCGTTTTTTCTTTTATGTTTTCTTTTTCTAGATACCTTGTGATACTTTCTTTTATAGATACTTCTTTTGGTTCTACGGTCCCCTTCAAAAGCTCTTCTATGGTGCCGTGTATCGCACTTCCAAACATCAAACTTTCTGTCTTTTCTTCTGGTAACTGCAATAAATTTCTAAAGTACCACTTCCATGGGCAATCAAAAAAGTTATTGAGTAATGTTACGGAAACTTTTTTCTCTACATATTCATGTTGCACTACTTCTATGAGCTCTTGCAGTACATTACCTCTTTTTATAGGTGCTTGCGACACATACAAAAGGGGATTTTTTTCTATAATTTCTGCCTCCGACTCTTCGGCGCTTTTTTTAATAAAATGTATTTCTGGCAAATCAGCAATAAGGTACGCGAGCTCCATAGCAGTGTCATGCACCCCAAGCTTTGCATACGATATTGTGCAATGTTCTTTTGCACGAGTGAGAGCAACATACACTTCACGAGTAGCAACTGCTCTATCACGTGCTTCCACTAACGCTTCAAAAGATTCTGGCAATGTAAACCCTGTACGTTTTTGAGACATGAGCGTGCTTTCATTCATGTGCGCAATCCACACGTGGTCATATTCGAGACCCTTTGAGCCATGAAGTGTCATAACAGACACGCCTTGATTGCCAAGTAAGGTGGCTACGGGAATAACGTGTCCATAGGACTCTAATCTATCGAGATACCTAAGAAACCCTTCCAATGTCTCCTTTGGGTGCGACTGTACACGAGATTCCACAAGGTGAATCATAGTACGTACTATTTCTATACGGCGCATCAGTTGCTCATGCTCAGATGCTTCATCTATAAGCAATCCGTTTGCAACGGTATGCACAATCGATTGGAGTGTATTTTTTGAGGCATGCTCTATCCAGTGTGAAAGTTTTTCTCCCCACATTCTTATGGGATTGTATGCTTCAAACAATCCCCCTCCAGCATCGGTGGTCATTAGTGTCTCAACAGAAATATTTCTTGTATCTGTATTTCGTAGAAATGCATGCGCCGCCAATGGTGGAATATGTGCAACACTATCAAACAAAGATGTTGCCAGGAGTGTTGCATCAAAAGGGTTGTTCACTATCCCAAGAGCCCTCTTTACCATCTCAGTCTCCGGAAGAGAAAAAAGTGATAATGACCCAGCAGAGCGGACAGGAACACCCATATCTCTTAGTGCTGCAACAGCATTTCTAATGTGACTATTTTTAGGTACTAAAAGTGCGCAGTCTTCAGGTGCCACTCCATTATCAATTACCTCTTTAAAATATGCCCCAGCAGAAAGTATTTCATCTCTTGGATAATTATATTCAAAAAGTCTCACTTTTTGATTGCCACTTTTATTGCTCGTAAGTGATTCATCAGTAAGAGAGCTCTTTAAAAGATCATCTGCTAGAGAGAGTATGGGTGCAGTGGAGCGATAGTTTTCAGTCAATGTAATAAGTTCAGCTTTACCAAACAGCGTTTTAAACTCCTCAAAATACGAAAGAGACGCACCACCAAACCCATAGATCAGCTGACGATCATCCCCTACTACAAATATATTTGGTTTTTCTGCGTCAGCCCATACTGCTTTGAGAAAACTGTTTTGCACCCCCGAAGAATCTTGATGTTCGTCCACAAGCACATAAAGATAATTTTCTTTAATATCCGAACGAATATCATGATGCGTCTCTACAAGCTCTACCGCGTACTCAAGGACATCGTCATAATCCATCAATCTTCGTTCTTTTTTCAAGTGTTCATAGCTTTCAAAAAAAGCTGCCACTTCACGTGTTCGATTCAGACTTTCGATTCTTTTTTGAACCTCTTTTTTCAACTGTCCCTTAGTTTCCCCACGACTAGAAATACTATCTGGGCTCATGCTGAGATTTGAGATTTCCTTTTCTATATCATCAAAAAACTTTTGCAATGAAAGTCGCTCTCTTTTTAAAAGAGACATCAAACTCTTTAAATCTCCAAAATATTTTGCTGCGTCTCCTCGTGGACGTAAATACTTCCAAGCTCGCTCGTGGAGTAGCTCGTCTATCAGAGCGACTGCTTCTTGTTCAGTCAACAACTCGGGAGGACCTTCAAAATCAAGGAGTTCGTAGTGCTTCTCTACAAGATCCATAGCAAAGCTGTGGAATGTCGAGATGACTACTTCACGAGATCGAGCACCGATATATTTTGCCAAGCGTTCTCGCATAGCGGTCACCCCAGAGCGAGTAAAGGTGAGACAAAGTATGCCGTTTGCAGGGGTATCGGTCTCTTCTAAGATGTGTGCAATCCGAAGTGCGAGCACTTGCGTTTTTCCGGTACCAGGACCCGCTACCACCATCACTGGCCCCTCTGTAGTATCTACCGCTCTTTTCTGTGCGGAATTCAACCCTTGGTAGGCGGTAGTAAATGCTTCCATATAGGGCGATTATATCATGCGGTTCCATGTGTATTTTGCTATACTCCACCGCATGATTGAACGAATTATTGCAGTGGTAATGGTAGGAGTGATCCTTATATGTGTATCGATATTTTCAGGACAGCTATTTGCTCACGGGCTTGGCATATCAAAAGTTGCACGAAATAAAGTCCTCATCGGATCTATCATTCTTCCGTTTACCTATGTGCTTTCCTTTATTGCCGTTCGCACATCAAACTCGTGGTTCCTCAGCTCCCTCTATGTAGCAATCAACATTGTTGGGGGTATTGTGTTTTATGTATTTATCGGAGCAGTCATGCTCGCTGTTATTCTCTTTATAGGGTATGTAACAAAGACAACCATTCCTCACACTATAAGTCTTTCAATACTTTTATTGTCTATATCCCTGAGTGTTGTTGGATTTATTCAGTCGCAAATCATAAAAACAGTTTCTTATGAAGTAGTACTTCCCAATGCTCCTTCTTCTTGGGAAGGAAAACGTGCGGTACTCGTTTCAGATACTCATTTTAGTGTTATCAATAATAAACGGTTCTCTGAAAAAGTTGTTAAAAAAATAAAACATGAAAATCCAGACATGGTATTTCATGCCGGTGATTTCTATGACGGACCAAAAATAATACTCCCTCCCATCACTGACCCTTGGAAAGAACTCGCAAAACAATACCCTGTATTTTATGCCCCAGGAAACCATGAAGGATATGGCGACTATACTACTTTTATACAATCTATTGCCGCCACTGGAGCTGTAGTACTTGAGGACACTGTTACGACATACGAAGGGGTCTCTATTGCAGGGCTTCGCTACAGAGACAAAGGAAAAAGTGAAGAAACCAATGCAATACTCTCACAACTTGCACTTAATCCAACCACTTCTACTATTCTCATCAACCATCCCCCTACGTTTCAAAAAGAAATTTTGAACTACCCAATTGATCTTATGGTGTCAGGACATACACACAATGGACAATTTTGGCCTATGCGCTATTTGGTTAAAAGAATATACGGAAAATATACCTATGGATTACAAAAAGATGCCGCACTTACCACTATCACCACAAGTGGTGTAGGTACATTTGGACCACCACTACGCCTCTTTAACACACCAGAAATTGTAGTGATTACATTCAGAAAAAAATAAAACACTGAAATTCTAAATTGACAGCGTACGCTACGCTTTATTATTTTGCGGAGGATGAGAGATTCGAACTCTCGAACGAGTTACCCCGTTGCCACCTTTCCAAGATGGTGCACTAGACCGCTATGCGAATCCTCCAAAAGTCGCCGAAGCGACATTATCCTTTTCCACCATTGCAGGCTTTTCTCATTGCCATTTCGATGAAAAGGAAGAAAATGCGTACTATTCTTTTCATATTTTATTTTTTCGTGATTGTACTCTGTTTTGTCTTTTTTTCAACACGCTTCTTCACTTCTTTTTCATTATCCATCATATTCCACAAATAAAGCGCCAGGAGTGTGTGCTGTCCTTGATGTGGGCGAGCGAGTTCACGCATCTTTTTTTCTGTTGGTTCTTTTTTAATTCCAAACGCTTTTTGAAACCCTTTTCTGATAGCCAAGTCCCCCACGGGCAGTACATTGGGACGGTTGAGCGCAAATATGAGAAACATATGCGCTGTCCACACCCCTACCCCTTTGATTTTAACCACATGTTCAATGATTTCTTCATCGCTCATTTTTGGAAGCTGTTTTGTTGCAATGGTCCCATCAGAAAACTTTGCTGCAAGATCGCGCAGATATCCCATTTTCTGCATCGATATGCCAGCACTCTTAAACTGTGTATCAGAAAGTCCCAATACGTCCTGAGGTGAAGGGAAATTTTTTCTCGGAAAAAGTGCAAGAAACTTTTTCAAAATCGCCTCTGCTGCTTTTCCAGAAAGCTGCTGATAGATAATCGAACGCGCAAGTGAAGCAAATGCATTTTTTGAAGGAGAAAGCTTTTTCAGCAAGTCCTGATTGAGCCGAAGTTTTTTCATCTTATTAGAGCGCCATTTCGGTAAGTGCTTTGATACGCTTTTCTACTGGTGGATGCGTCATGAACAAGTGATGCAACCCACGAAGTGATTTTCCGCCAAACGGATTGGCAATGTACATATGCGCGGTCGCATCAGACGCTCGTTGCATCGGAGCGCCATAAGAGGAAATTTTACGAAGCGCACTCGCAAGTCCTTCTGGATATCGAGTCAGAAGCGCCCCTGTTGCATCAGCAAGATACTCACGCTTGCGTGAAATTGCAAGCTGAATAAGTGAAGCAATAATTGGTGAGAGGATGATAAACACAAGTCCAATGAGCATCAAAACATTGCTTCCACGATTATCTCTATCGTTATTTCCGCCACCAAACATCAAACTTCTTGTAAACATGTCTGCAAGAATAGCAATAAACCCCACCATTACCGCAACCACACTTTGCAATAAAATATCTCTATTACCAATATGAGCAAACTCGTGAGCAACCACTCCTTCAAGCTCCCCTCGATCGAGTCGCTCGAGAAGTCCCTGTGTCACCGCAATCGCAGCGTGTGTTGCGTTACGTCCGGTCGCAAACGCATTGGGAGCAGGATCGGGAATAATATACACACGAGGTTTTGGGAGGCCTGCGGTAATAGAGAGGTTTTCAACAATACGATGAAGCTCCGCATAGCGTGCTGTATCCGCTGGCACAGCACGTGCCATTGAAAGCGCGATCTTATCAGAGAACCAAAAGCTTGTAATATTCATTACAACACTAAAAACAATAGCGATAGTTAAGATTCCTGGATTGTTGTAGTAGTACGAAAAAAATGCACCAATACCTAAGATAATCACCAAAAACACTCCGACCAAAATCCAGGTTTTAAATATATTTGATGAGCGATGAGTATATATAGTTGCCATTTAGAATAAGACGATTAGATGGCCTTGATTACTGAGTCCATCCCACAAAATTAAATGTTTCTAGTAATGGAAAATTTACATTTGAAAACAAGTAGCCAACGTTCCCTTGCGTAAATACATAAATAACATTATCTCCTACCACCTTTGATTGGTATTTTTTAAATTCCGTATTGCCGATCTTTTGAGTACCTACGTATGTATATCCCAGCCCGTCATATTTTTTCCACCAATCCATGTTTTGTATGTAAACCATATCCCCTTGTTGTGGGTCTGTTTTTGGTAGTGTAATGGTTATATAAGGTCCACCTTCTGATTCATATTCGGCAGGTGTAAAACCTTTTGGTAGCTCAATACTAAAACCATGATTGGTGTACGTATACGTCTGGGATGAATTTTCAGAATTTTTTTCGTATAGGGTATCTCCGACAGGAGTTTGGTATGCATTCTGCACTCCAAGGTTTTGCTTATAAAATTCCTGATTTTTGTACATTAAACGCAGTGCCAGCACCATCAACACAATAAGCACGAGCAGAAGTGCTGTGTTTAATTTCGATCCAAAAAACCAA
>CAZSQH010000003.1:13314-18252 GCA_964608655.1 uncultured Candidatus Saccharibacteria bacterium
TACCAGCTTCCGCCACCTCCACCGCCTCCACCGCCACCTGAAGAACCTCCCCCTCCTGATCCTCCACTGCTTCGCGGTGAGTGCGTAAGCGCAGAAAAAGCAGAAGCAGAAAACGAATCCATTGACTGTGTAAACGCAACGGCAGAAAATGCATTATACGATGATCCTTCATACCAGCTCGGAGGCACTGTATAGAGTGTTTCGAACTCTTTTGCCCAAGATTTCTCAACACCAAACACCATTGCGTACGGTAATAGTTTTTCAAATACTTCCGGTTTCTTTTCAGGCGCATTATGAAATTGGAGACGATCTTTTTCAGCAATTTGCAAGTACTCCTTTAGTCCAAGAAAATACTTTTCCATAGCGACTCCTTCTTTTGTCTTCGCTGGCATTAATTTGTTAAATACGAGGTATATAGTGCTTGAAATAATAAAAGAACCGCTGAGAGAAAATGCTTTCATTGCGAATGTTTGATCTATGTTATCTATAGTAATCAAACCAAAAAAGAAAAAGACAAGGATAGGAACCCACGGAACAACAACAAGTGGTGACGAGGTGATCGGGAGGTACGAGTAATACTGTTTCGAGATCATCGACGCTTTGACAGAATTCATAATCGAATGAATTGCCGTATAAAACTTATTATTAAGGGACGAAAGGGTAACTACAGAACCTACCACAGGAGTAAGAAATAGCTTTGAAAGAAGTTTTTGATCAAACTCAGGGAGATCGGTTATATCTTTAAGTAATGTTAGTTCGTAGTCAGTGTTTTTAAGAATGCCAAAATTCTTTTTTTCGAACTGCTTAATTTTAAGATATCCTTTGACTGCAAGATAAATCAATTCTGCAGAAATATCTTTTGTTCTGGTCTTTTGATACACAATCGTCCCAACTTCAAGCGGGGTTAGTCCATTTAACACATCATATTGGGCAACAACCACACCAGTACCTTTTGGATCTCTGCCGTATTTTCTCCATCGTGCATACATCCCAATAAACAAAAGGAAAGGGATGAGTATAGAGAGAATGTACACCCAATATTTTTCAAAAAAAGACGGAGGTGCGTATTCAGGAAGTATTCCTTTGGGAAAACCAACAGCTATCGTCACCCCATCTCCAGGAGCAATCATCTGTGCAACTGAAAAACGAGTTACATCCTCTCCATCACAACGCTGGGTACTTCCGAGTGGTCCATAGTAACAAGCAGAGGAAGTTGGCACTATTGCTGTAGGAAGTGCAACCTCTGCTGATACGGTCCCAATCGTAAACGGCCACTCATTTCCAGTGACATTCCAGTAGAGTTCATCTTTACCTTCAAGATGTGCAATGGCATCTACTGCTCGGTATCGAATAACGTATGTTTTCTCACCAGAAAATGTATTATTGGGATCACCGATTTTAAGTGTCACCGTATCAGATGCTGTTTGACGTTCAAATTGATACGAGGTACCAAACTGATCTTCTACAGAAACATCGACAATATTCATTTTTCTCCCCTCAAAAGAATCTCTTCGTATAGTTCTAAAGATGCCGTGCTTTTCAAACCCTTCGCTATCATACACAATCGTTTCAGTAACAGTAATTGCATTGTCTGTGCGAACCTCCACAACAACATCAAACGATTTTATTGTTTCGGCAAAAACAACAACAGGGGCAACAAAAAACAGCCCACCAATCAATAGAAAAAGAAGGAGGGCTGTTTTTTTCATACTTCTAAATTAGAATTTTACCTCTACAGGGTTTTGAGCAGCGTCATTGTCAGGAAGGTCAAAGAATTCTTTCTTTTTGAAGATAAACATCCCTGCAACCACGTTTGAAGGAAATGTTTCAAGTGCGGTGTTAAAATCACGCACATTGCCATTGTAGAATCGACGAGACGCTTGCACTTTGTTTTCAGTATCAGAAATCTCACGCTGGAGTTCAAGAAAATTCGTATTTGCTTTAAGATCTGGATACGCTTCAGCAACCGCAAATAGTGACTTAAGTGCGCCAGTGAGCATATTTTCTGCATGCACTTGGTCAGCCACATTACCCGCTTGCATTGCTTTTGTACGAGCATTGGTCACCTCATCAAACACCTTCGCTTCATGCGCTGCATACCCCTTTACTGCATTCACAAGGTTTGGAATGAGATCATACCGACGCTTGAGCTGTACTTCTATATCCGCCCACGCTTCTTCAGCACGGTTTCGACGAGTAATAAATTTGTTATACGTTACAACGAACCAGACGACAAACACCCCAAGAATAATCCAAATAATAGTCATAGTAGTACCAGTATACATTTTTTAAGGATTGACAACACTATGGGGTACTTGTAGAGTATCAAAAACTACTTTCTCGTGCTTCCCTACCTATTTGGCATATTTGCTTTTTTATGTGCCCTTCGGGCAAATAGTCTCTCTCAAAAAGAGTTTCGAGAAAAATTATTTAAAAAAAGACCTCCTGAACTGTTGGTCAAACTATGGTACCTCTTTCTTTCTATAAAAATTATTTTCTACGCATTGCTTGCATTAGTATTTGCAATTTGTTGCATAGAATCTATCCCCTCACCTAAGTGAGGTTTTTTTATTACCATTTATTATCGTACTGCGTTTGTGTTTCTTCTTGAAGCGATTGTGTACTAGCGGTAAATCCAGCTTGTGCGGGAGCAAAAAGTCCAATCTTGCTCACAAAGAGCGAAGAGAACATGATCACCGCAAGCAGCGCACCGTATGCCATATGTTTCTTGTGATGTTTCTCATACTCACGCGCTACCATTCCTGTGGTCGCAATGATTGCAAGAATGATGATTAACTGAATAAGAAGCGCTGCGAGCGTATCGCTTTGTAAAACAAATCGCTTTACAAAAGGAATGTGCTCTTGTGTTACTGGTACTGGCATTGCAGGTTCGAGCGCCGTATCAGTATTTTCAACAATCACAAAATCTGGTGTCTCTTCAAGTACAGTGAGAGCTGGCACAGATTCTCCTGCAACTTCTCTTTTCTGAACAAGAGGTGCTTCTTGTGGTGCACGCGCGACCTGTGCCGTTGTTGTTTGCGCGGGTGCTTGTGGTGCTGGCTGTACCGGCGCTTGCTTTGTTGGTGTCGCAGGCATACCAAATAGCTCTACAACAAATGTCGTTTTTTTTCCGTTATAGTCCCCCGTTGCTGTTGCTACCCCTATCTCAGAAAAGTTTTCATTCATAATGTTTGCGCGGTGTGTGGGTGAATTGAGCCATGCTTTTTGTACCGCATGTGATTCGTCGTAGTTTATTGCGAGATTTTCCCCTGCATAAATAAATGAGTATCCCGCTTTTCCAAACCAATACCACGGCGTCAATCCTTCTGGGCTGGTATGTGCAAAGTATCCCTTTTGAGCCATGTCTTCTGCTTTCATTTTTGCTGCAGCTTCAAGTACTGGATTTACTGAGAGAAATGCAAGGTTGTGTTTTGCTCGGTCTTCGTTAGTGAGGGTCACCACCACAGCAGGATACACCTCTGCGGTCAGCCCAAAATATCCTGTGAATCGAGCGAGTTGTATATAAGAGAAGAGCGCAAGCCCAATCCCGAGCAACGCAAAAATAGACCCTTCTCGAAGAAGATGTGGCACAAAGTTGTTGTGAGGAGTAGGAGCTAAATGTTGTGCAACGTGATGCCCGAAACGTTTTAACATGTGTTCCATTATACCACAAAATTGACTTTAACGCAAAATCCCCAGCAATTGCTGGGGATTTTGTCACACTACCCTCGTGTTAATTAATCGTAAGTTGTGATTTTTCAAACTGAGGGATGTTGAGCTCTGGACATTTGATCATGTTAATCCATCGCTTTGTGGTCTTATACACCCACCCGGTTCCTATTTTGTCTTTGATAGTCACCCCAATCCAAGGATTGAGCACTTCACCTGCTTCTTTTCTTTGGTATTGTTTTACTGCAGCAATTGTTTTTGGTCCATATATACCATCAACGACAAGAGCAAGCTTGAGATATTCATTGAGAAATGTTTGCAAACGCATTACGTTTGCTGAATCATTTTGTGCTCCAAGTTTGATATAGCTTGTAATATATTCAGTACATGCTGCAGCACCAAGAACCTCTGGTGTTCCAGATGATGACTTTTTCTTTGAAGAACCTCCACCTCCTCTATTACCACTGTTATTACTGATACCAAAGTGCGCATTCAATGTTGTATTTGCAGTCATGTTTACAGTACATGAGGTTGTTGTACCTGTACAATTTCCTGGATTACCAATTACTGTTGACCAACTTCCATTGAAAGTTGATCCTTCATCAACAGAAACTGTTAGATCGACAGTTGTTCCCTCATTGTATGTTTCAGAACAATCATTGGATCCTTCGCCTTCAAAATTTGTATCACAATTTATACCATCGCCAGTGATTTTACCTTCTCCATCACCATTTGTTGTTATGGTAAGAGTGTATTGAGTTGGTACCTCTATATCTTCTGGACACATCTCGTTCACTACGATGATGTGTCGATCTGTGGTGATATCAGTGTATATCGGAGCAGTAGGGCTAAGGGCGGCCCCTTGAGCCTCACCTAATGTGGTGCCTGACTTGTAACCAACAAGACGATACTTTCCTTCTACACACGAAGCTCCAATTGGAAGAAAGTTAGATTCGGTGCTTGTTACTTCAGAAGTGGTGTAATTAGCGGGAGCATTCATAGGTGAAGTATCTGCAGAATATTTAAATGACGCTCCTCCATGGTAATTTCCGAGTACATAGCTTCCACTCCCTGCGCCAAGATTTGAAGCATCCCACGATGAGATCATCGGAAATGAAGGGGCAAGAGAATCATTCGGCACCTGGGTTATTGTGTTTCCATCTTGAATATACTTATAAATATGTACCTTAAGTGTTGTTGGTGTTGAATTAACTTGTTGGTTAAGAATTGTAAATTTCTCTGTTGGATCATCCACAACGACAGTTCCGA
>CAZSQH010000003.1:18262-26533 GCA_964608655.1 uncultured Candidatus Saccharibacteria bacterium
ACATTTTCCCATCCATCTTGCATAATTTCACCAGCTACGTATGTTCCATAAGGAACATCAGTAAAGAGAACGCACCCTGGTCCTGGAAACGATGTATCAAACCCTTGCGTAATTCCTGCATAACCCTTGTAAAGATTCACTGAAAGAGATCCGCTATTGTCTCCAAACCAGCTTTCATTTTGGGTTGTTCCAGTACCATCGAAGATGCGGAAGTTAGCTGTTCCGTTAGATGATGGGATAAACGATTGCGCGTATGTATGAGCGCTATTATAAGCTCCCCAATTTGATCCATCTACGTCAAATTTATTATTAATTTGTAACTCAAGAATATCTGTTGAATAACCAGTGTATCCATCCATATGAGTCGCCCAACTATCCGTAGTCGAGTATTCGGTATCTACTGGATTTGCACCGCCTTGATTGAGCCATGTGCCCATTGACTTTGCAATATACGACACTCCTGCCATCAGAGAATTTGCTGTATTTTGTCCTGCACTATTGTTTGCATTTACGACAAGGTTTTCAACAAGTTCCCCTGTAAGGGTTAGCGTCCACCCTGGCATTGGATAAAAACCGTCACTGTCTGGGATACTTGCATTCTCTTTACACATTGTTACATCAGAAGTAAGTACTGGTTGAACTATTGGAACATTGAATGCAACACAGTGATATGTGGTGTTTGCGGTAGTATCTATATATTCCCAGTTATCATAGTGAAGGACGTCACTACCACAGTACAATTCTGCAGATATTGTCTGGTCAACATTTTGACCGGTAAATGGAATATAGTCTGCATCAAAAACTTCTCTAACCCAAATTCTTCCTACTGGAACTGATGCTGTACCAGCAACAAGCTGTGTGGAGGAAAAATTATTCCAATTTGGAATCGAAGTTGCCACATTGTTGTCTCCAGGATTACCAACGTTATCAAGAGACCATTGGAAATCCCATGCCTCTAGATGACAATCTTGTACAAGATCCTTTGCTAAGTCTGCGGTAAGAAAATCTGCTGCAGTGGAAGCGGTGATATCGGCTCCATTATTCCCCCAATTAGGAAGGTCGTCTTCACTATTACATACAATTTTCTTTGCACTAATAGTCGCCATATCTACAGGAGTTGTGGTAACTTTGTTGTAAGCAACACATTTCGTTGTTCCATTTTCAGGAACAAAAGTTAGTTCTTGGTTGTCGTTATTATTTGGATTGGCGTCACCGTCCCCTTGGCAATAGAGACCAAGAAGGTTTGTCCCATCAATTTCTTTTATTAAGTACCGTCCTGTTGCTTGAAGGTTTGAGATGGTAAGAACCCCATTACCATTTGTTACTCCTCCTGGTGTTAGAGATTCACTAAGTTCCGGATAAGGAGCTGCAGCGTCTGTTTGCGTTCCATGTACATAGCCAAATGCAATTCCAGATTGTGGAACACAATTCTCAGGAATTGCGTCTCCTACACCATTATCATTTCGATTTGGAACAAAGTTTGATGGACAAACATATTTAGTGATCTCAATATTTCCTGTTCCAGGTTGCGCTGGGCAATCTTGTGGGTTGGTTTGGATCCCTTCAATATTTGGACATACATCTTGAGAAGGACACGGTGTAGTTGTTTGAATACCAGTATCATTCGGGCAAAGATCTACTGGTGGCGCATGCTCAATACATTTTTGATCACTCCCTTCTCCCCAAGAATCCTCATAAAGAAAGTCTCCATGACCAATATGTCCATCGAGCGAAGGCCCAGCAGGAGTATCCATGAACTGCCAGGTGTTACCTGTTTTATGACAGATATTAATTTTCTCTTCTTTCACTTTCTTTTCTTTTTCTTCTTGATTATTCTCAAGTGGAATAACCGACTCTTCAATAAGAGGATCAATTTCCTGTGCAAGTGCAATAGTAGCGGGTGCCGCCAATGGCACAACCAACACCAACAATGCTAAAAGACAGAATAATTTGGTCGCTAAAGACCGACTATAAAAAAAACTGTAATGCATAAAAATATTTTTTAAAAATAATAATTCAAAAACAACACCCTCAGTTAGGCAAACAGCCTCTTCTAAAGGAAACAAACAACACCTCTCATAAGGTATACTCGAACACTAACACTCGTCATACTTTGTGTCAATAAACACCACGTTGTGTAAAGAGTGGATTGTGTGGATTATTTTTTCATAGGGGGCGCTATACTACCTCTATATGAAAAAAATTATTATTATCATACTTGTTCTATTAGTATTGTACTTTGTTACGAAATCGACAAATAAAGAGGTGGAAGCTCCAGTAATACTGCCTCCTACTGAGAACCCAGAAGCACCAGCTAACGGAGATGGTTCACAAAATCCTACCCCAAGCCCTCTTCCCTCACCGGATTCAATAAATAGTTCAGAGGCAGCAAAAACAGCCCTTGCAACAGAACTCAAAGTTGCTTCAAACAGCATCACCGTAGTCAGTGCGACAGTAATGGAGTGGTCAGATTCATGTCTCGGTCTTGGTGGTGCGGCAGAAATTTGTGCTGCAGTAATTACCCCAGGATATAAGGTCACCCTCTCAGCGAATGGAAAAACTTATGTATATCGAACCGACGCAACTGGTTCTGTTGTAAGAAAAGAAAAATAAATTTTCTTTTCTTCTAGATTATCAGAAAAATCAAATACACATTATGTGTTATTCCAATCATCGTAACGATAGTATAGACAACAAGCACTAGAGTAATTGTGTGTAATCAAAAACCCCTGCAAATGCAGGGGTTTTTGATTACAAGACTATTCTTCGAGCTTCTTGTTTCCTCCCATAAGGACAAGCAGAGGGCTTGCCATGAAGATAGATGAGTAGATACCAAAGAACATTCCAATCGCCAAAATGACAGCAAATAGTTGCGTACTCTTTGGACCGACTACTGCAAGTGCTACCACGGTAATAAGTGACATGAGTGATGTATTGATTGAGCGAACAAACGTCTGTGAGAGACTCTCTCCCACAATCTGCTCAAATGACTTCCCTGCGTTTATCAACTTTCCTTTTTCATCTTTTCGAGAAAGATTTTCACGAACTCTATCAAAGACCACAATGGTATCTGAAACTGAAAGCGCGAGTGTCGTAAGTAGTGCCACGATAAAAAGCGTATCAATCTGTGCCCCAGTAATATGTCCAATCACTGCAAAGATTCCTGTCGGAATAACGATATCGTGCAACAGTGCAAAAATAACCGCAAAACCATACTTCCATGATGATACCGGTTGGGATACTTTTCGAAATGCGTACGCAACAAAAAGCACAATCGCAAGAAGTACCAAGAGAATAGAAAGTATTGCTTTGTTTTTGAGCTCTTTTCCAACTGATGGACCAATAGAAGTAAATCCTTCTTGGACCACAGGAGACACACCATTTCCGAGCATAGCAATAATTGCTGTTCGTTCCGTATCAGTAATCTCTCGCATTTTTATGAGCACTTTTTCCTCCCCTGTTGGTTGTACAAGCGCATCACCATAGCCACTATTGGTTAATGTTTCTTCAATGGTAGCGAGATCAGGACGTCCATTAGTATACGAAAGTTCAAGAGCACTCCCTCCTGTAAAATCAATCCCCGGCTTCAACCCAAACACCGCAACAGCAATCAGCGAAAGTGCTATGAACACAAACGATATGGTAAGAAAAATTTTTTTAAATCGAATAACAAACATAGATGATTATTTACTCGTTCCGCTACTAAATAAAAACTTTCCGGCTCTTGTTCCTTCAAATGAAGGCAGTGCGAGTAAAAAGATTCGAGTTACAGTAATCGCTGAAAAGAGACTTACTATCACTCCTAATCCAAGCGTAAGTGCAAATCCTTTGATGAGCGATGTGCCAAACCAAAAGAGAATAATTGCAGTCATGATAGCAGCAGTGTTTGCGTCACGAATCGAAAACCATGCACGATCAAATCCTGCCTTCATTGCATCATTGTTGTTTTTTCCACGTGCCCGTTCTTCTCGAGTACGTTCAAATATCAAAATATTTGCATCAACTGCCATCCCAATCGAAATGATAAATCCAGCAATGCCTGCAGCGGTAAGTGTCACAGGAACAATCCGGTACAGCACCAATGTCACCACCACATAGAGCGCAAGCGCAAGTACCGCAACGACTCCTGGTAACCGATACCAAAGTATCAAAAACAATGCGATTACGATAAACCCAATCACCGCAGCATCTACTCCATCATTGATTGCGTCAGTACCGAGTGTTGCGCCAATCGTTTGTGTTGATGCGAGCGTGATTGGGACTGGAAGCGCTCCTGAGTTGAGTCTCCCTACAAGCTCTTTTGCTTCAATCGGAGTAAAGTTTCCTGAGATTTGGGCTTCACCACCAGAAATCGCCTCTCGCACTACTGGCGCAGAAATGACTTGCCCATCAAGATAGATTGCAACCACTTCACCTATATTTTCTCCTGTGATTTTCTCAAAAAGCTTCGCACCTTCACTGTCAAACTTGAGAGAGACGATAGGTTCTCCTGTTGAAGGATCAAACATAAGTGTCGCACGATCAAGGTACTTCCCCGTAAGATCGGTAGGAACAAATGACCCCGTAGGATTAACAGTAACCACCCCGTCTTTTCCAACAGTTGCTTTTTGTGGAGCATCTGACTGTACACGAAATTCGAGAAACGGTGTCTCCCCAATCATCGCAATCGCTTCGCTGATATTTGTCACTCCAGGAAGTTCAATAGAGAGCCGGTGCACTTTTTCTCCAGAAAAAAGGCTCGTCTGTACTTGTACTGTTGGTTCTGCAACACCAAAGAGATTGATGCGACGTTCAATCACATCTCGTAGTGCTTCCATAGAATCATCAACCTCTCCTTGAGGTACTTGTTCTACTTCAGCATCATATAAGAGGTGGCTTCCTCCAGAGAGATCGAGCCCTAAACGAAATGGGTGTCGGACAAAATATCCTTCTGCTGAAGGATTTTGAGCATAAAGCATCCCCCACACAAGCGCCCCGCCAGCTATAAGAATCAGTCCAGCAATAATTCTGCGTTTCAGCATAAAAATAAAGTTATAGCGGACATTCTATCGCTTTTACCCATCAGAAGCAATGTATCTGTTATTGGGACACAAAATCTTGTCTCTGGCGAAACACGCGGTGTATCATCTGTGCAATACCGTACCCTATGATATATCCAACAATCACATCAAACGGGTAGTGCACCCCTACATACAACCGTGACAATCCAACAAGTAAGGCAAATGCAATCAACAGGTGCCCCACGTGGCGATGAAATGGTACAACAGTAACAGCAAGTGCCATGGTGAGTGCTGCGTGCGCAGAAGGAAATGATTCAAACGGCGTTGCAGAAACAAGTGGCGTTACATCTGCAAGCACAATAAATGGCCGAGGGTAAGCAACAATTACCTTAATAATCCAAACAACAATTGCGGTAGTCCCCACAGAAAGTAGTACTTCAATCCCCTGCTTATATCGGCGGACTCGTTCTGTTATATTCTTTGTTCGAAACGGATACAATACGATCATATACAACAAAACACCCGCAACCACCGTGTATGCAATCGATCCAGTGAGCCAAACAAAAAACTCATCTAAAAACAGAAACTGTCCTGACCCTTGATGAACAAATTGAAATAAAAGTGTATTGAGATTATGCATAGCCGACAAATTCATTATGAATATCATCAGGATGCATTGCTCGTTCATAGCGTGCCATCGACATAATGATTCCTAGTCCAATAAATTCTCCCAGTAAATGCGATCCCCCATAGCTCATAAATGGAAGCGGGATACCTACAACAGGCATAATACCAAGATTCATTCCAACATTTACAATAATGTGACCTGCAAGCACTATTGCAAACCCTGTACAAAACAGTGCTTCAAAGTTTGTTGCGGCGCGCCGTGCATGAAGCAGGATACGCCAGAGCAGTATTCCGAAACAACTTAAAATCACCACACTTCCTACAAACCCCCACTCTTCAGAAAATGCAGCAAATATAAAGTCAGTCTCATACTCAGGGAGGTAATTCAATCGTGATTGCGTTCCATACCCTAACCCTTTTCCTAACAATCCCCCAGATCCTACCGCAATCATTGACTGGTAAGCATTGTACCCACTCCCTCGAATGTCAGCCGTTGGATTGATAAAAGTCATAATGCGCGCTTTCTGATACGGTTCAAATAACGCAAACCATGCAACACAAAATGCGACAACACCAATTCCTGCAACAATCATAATGTGTTTTTTTGAAATCCCTGCAACAAGTGCCATACCAAGCCACAGTGCAACAAAGATCATCGCGCTTCCAAAATCTGGTTGCATTAAAATAAGCCCCACAGGAAGAAACACGTACAGTGCAGAAATAAAAAGGTGTTTCAATCGAGCAATCTCTACGTGGCGTCTCCATAGATATTTTGCAAGCACAATAAGCACAAGTAGTTTTACAATATCAGTTGGCTGAAATGAAAACGCCCCACCAAAATCAAACCAGCTTTTTGACCCCTTCACTGTTTTTCCCACAAGCAGCACAAGGACGAGTAAAAAAATAGAAACAGCGTATGCAATCATCACATAGCGAGAATCTCTCAAAAAACGCATATCAATACGAGCAATCACAAACATAAGCAGTAGCCCAATCCCGATCCACACCAACTGACGATCAACCACAGCGGTTTCAGTTGCAAACCCTGTCATCGTTGCAATACCTCCGAGCATGATAGGAATAATCGCCCCAATCATTACCCAGTCAAAATGGTGAGTCAGTCGACGCATCATAGCTCCTTTGTGGAAAATGGATTAATTCGTGGAATCAGTTCCACTCGAGCAGTACGTTCTTTGAGTGCTGTTGGCCAAGTAAAGTACATGGTTGCCGATCCTTGCCCAGGGAGTGTTTCAAGAAGCGATTTCGAAACTGCAATCGCATTGTCATTTGTATCATAGAGGAGAGCTACCACGTCCATATTTTCAAATGTGGTGCGCGACTCATTCTCCAGTGTCACGGTGAGTCGTGTTCCCTCTTGATCTGGCAAGCCATCTCCAAATGATTCGAGCACGTAACGATCAGTATTGATTCCTATTTGTGCGTAGATTGCGGGGATTTTTTCCCAAAGGATAGTGTCTGTGAAAGAAAATCGAGCAATAAAAGGAGTGTTGTTCCCTATAGGAATGAGTGTTTCGACGAGTGCGCTTTTTCCCATAGGACCGATGTAACTTGTTCCTTCTCTGGTGGTGATGAGATTGTTCTTCTCATCATAGAGCTTAAACTCATAAGAAACACGCTCTGCTCCTGCGGTAGGATAGCTATGTTCAATATATGCAACTGCGTGAACAATCCCCTGCGCAATAGGAAAAAATCGTACCCATCGAACTTTTGGTGCATCAAGTTCGTCTTTGCAATAAAACGCACACACCCCTCCACAATCAACTCCCACTTCATTACTGTTTTGTTTTCCATCGTAACAAGTCGGTTCTACTTTTGTCGCATTGTACACAAGAAGAGAAGTGATCCCCGCAACAATAACAATAAATGAGAAAAAATAAGTAAGCTGTCGGCGCGTAGACCATGTCATGTGGCTTATTATAACAATAAAAACACCCTTTCGGGTGTTTTTATGTTCTTAAATACTTTGTGCTGGCGCCTACCTACTTTTGCCTAAAAGACTATCATCGGTTCTATGGGGCTTAACTTCTCTGTTCGGAATGGGAAGAGGTGTGACCCCCACGACAAAGCACCAACACAAAATATTCAATTTTTTGTTTTTTTTATTTATAAACTTCATAGAAGAAGCAAGAAAGAAAAGCTTCTTCTTGCGCGGACCCTACAGGATTCGAACCTGCGACCCTCGGTTTGAACCGATACTCTACCTAACTATCTCTTCAGGGATATCACTCTGAAGCCTTCGTACTGAGCTAAGGATCCGTAATATAAAGAACTTATTCTTCAATGAAGTTCACAAAAAAAATAAAATGATTTCCAGATTTCCTAATAGGAAGTTCGGGCAATTAGTACACCTTGGCTGAACGCATTACTGCGCGTACACCGAGTGCCTATCAACCTAGTCATCTCCTAGGGCCCTCAAACGATATCTTATCTTGGAACTGGCTTCCCGCTTAGATGCTTTCAGCGGTTATCCATTCCGAACATAGCTACTGGGCAGTCCACCTGGCGGTAGAGCCCATACACCAGAGGTTCGTTCACTCCGGTCCTCTCGTACTAGGAGCAAATTTCCTCAAATATCAACGCCTGCAGTAGATAGGAGACCAACCTGTCTTACGCTTCTTTTCAC
>CAZSQH010000004.1:0-20433 GCA_964608655.1 uncultured Candidatus Saccharibacteria bacterium
CCACAAAACTAGATCACAAAACAACCAAATAATATAAGAAATTGCCATTAATCTAAATGGCATTTTAGGAAAATTTTTAAGATTTCTAAAAGTTAAAAAAAATAACCCTGTAAATATAATGATTGTGGTTATATGGGAATAGTAAATCAACGGTATTCCATTTGAAGAAAATATTAAAAATTTTGCGGTATCCCATTCACACATATACTTAACTTTTATTTAAAAATAATTAAAGAATCAAAAACGTCTGGTATTTCTTCTTCAGAATAAAATACTGGATAATTTTCTTGAATATATATTCTGTAATATGAAAAAAATATAGATAGCAAGTATCCAATAACCGCAACTGTCCAAAAGAGGTTAATTTTGTACTTTTTTTTCTGCATATCTTTTTAAACTATTTATACCCTTAGTATAAACCAAATAATCTGAACTCTCCATATAATTTTTTATATATTGAGGAATAACATTTAAATCGTAATACTTTTTTTGAATTTTCGAATCTAGTAATATGAAATCTCCTATTATTTTTCTGCAATTATTTTTATTACAATGACAAAGCATTTTCCAAGAATTATCAAATAAAGTAGTTGAATAATCCCATGTAATTTCATCACCGATATTTATTTTTTAAAAATCAAATAAAATAATATCTGTGTATGTAAATCTTAACACTTAATTTGGATCTCTTTATTGATTATTAATATCATCAACTTTTCCTGAAGGTCATAAAAAACTTTTTATTCCAATTTGAAAATACCTATCACGATCCCCCTCTAGTTTTTTTGGTAGTTCAGCACTTGTCACAATTGGTCCTTCAAATTTAGTCACAACATCATTAATATTAAAAACTCTAGCAGCAAAGACAGCTTTCCCGAGGTGATTTTTACCTAGAACAAAATTACTAAGAATCTCAATTTTCATTTTACTTATTAAAATAGTAAATAATAAAAACTCCTAAAAAAATAAGAATACCACCGATACATGTAGATAAAGAAATTTGTGTATTTTTGAATAAAATATAGCCAAATAAAGCAATGAACACTGGGTATGATATTTCTATTAATCCTGCGAGAGTTGCATTTTTTGCAACAATAGAAAAACCAATAAATAATTCAGCAATAAGCAATGCTCCCACTCCAGAAAAAAAGAAAAATAGGAGTTTTTTTGAAGAAAAAAGCGTTTCAATATCAGGTTTTAATTGACCTGTAAAAGTAGCAAAAGAAATTAAAACAATCGAAACAATTAGAGAAGTTAGTCCTAAAGATGTAAAAATTGAAGCCTTTTTGTAAACTTGTTCATTGAGAACATATGTAAGACCCCAGAAAATTGATGCTCCTAAAGCGTATAGAATCCACATTTTTATAATCTTTTACTCCTAAAGTATAGCATGGATTTATTTTGGTAATTTTACAATTTCACCACTGTATATTAATTCTGATAGTTTTGATATATCAATATAAAACGCTCTATCATTATCAATCTTTGGAACCACTTCTCTAACTAAAGTATAAAGTTTTTGTGTTGTATTTGATTTTTTACCATTCGTTCTAAAATCGACAGCTTGTGTATTATTTAAAAGTTCAATCGCAAGAACATTTCTAGTATTTTTTACAATCATAGCTGCTTGTCTTGCCGCAATTGTTCCCATGCTTACATGATCTTCTTGGTTTGCTGAAGTCGGAATTGAATCAACACTTGCAGGGTGAGCAAGAACTTTATTTTCGGATACTAATGCAGCGGCAGCGTATTGAGGAATCATCAATCCATTATGTAACCCTCCTTTTTCTTTAGTTATTAAAAAGGCAGGTAATCCTTCGCTTGTTGCGGGGTCAACCATTTTTGCTGTTCTTCTTTCTGAAATATTAGCTAATTCTGCAATTGCAATTTTAAGAACATCTGATGCAATAGCTATTGGTTCTCCATGAAAATTTCCACCTGAGAGGGATATATCATTGTCTGAAAAAATCAAAGGATTGTCAGTTGCTGCATTTATTTCTCTATCTAACACATCTTTTGAGAAGTAAAAAGCGTCTCTAATTGCACCGTGTACCTGAGGAATACATCGCAATGAGTAAGCATCTTGAATTCTAGTATCATCAACATCAACCAGAGTACTACTCTCAAGGATATCCCACAATCTTTTAGCTACAATAATTTGTCCTTTTTGATTTCTTACCTCACTAATACTCTGGTGATAAGCTTTACGTGTTCCATTTAAGGATTCTACAGTAAGTGCTGCTATAACATCAGCAGAATCAATAAGTATTTCTGCGTCATAAATAGCAAGCGCTAAAACAGCGGTTTGTACATTAGTTCCATTACTTAAAGCAAGGCCTTCTTTTGAAGAAAAAGTAATTGGCTCAATATTTTTTTCTCTCAAAACTTCCATTGAAGGGACTCTTTTCCCTTGTACAATACACTCTCCTTCTCCAAGAAGTACAAGTGCCATATGACACAGTGGTGCTAAATCTCCACTGCTTCCAACTGATCCTTGGGATGGGATAAAGGGATAAACATCGCTATTGATTAATTCTAAAAGTTTTTCAATAACCTCAAGACGAATCCCTGAATATCCTTTTGCTAAAGAATTAGCGCGGAGCAACATTATCGCCCGCGCCACATCTTCATCAAATGGCTCTCCTACACCAGATGCATGACTTCGAATTAGATTTAATTGAAGTTCAGCTGTTTCTTCTTTTCCTATTGCTTTATTTTTAAAAGCACCAAACCCCGTAGTAATTCCGTACATTACTTTTTCCTTAGTAACAGCATCTTCAACCCAATTACGAGATTTCACGATCTTTTCTCGTGCTACGATTGAAAGGTTTACTTTTCTTCTATTTCGAGCAATTTGAACAATGTCCGAAATCGTTAAAGAATAACCATTTATTTCCAATTGTTCTGTATAATCCATATAAAAAATACTATAGTAAAAAAGGTCAAGCTTTGCAATAAGCTTGACCTTTTATTCTTTTTAAATTCACCAATGTAATCTATTCATTTCTATTGCCCGTATAACTCTTGAGCGCTTGTCATGATATTCAGCAAAAATACTGAATCCGATTTTATCATACCAACGATGAGTAATTGATGCCTCTTCCCCTCCTTTGGTTCTGGTGAGCGCAACAGTTGCTCCTTTTATTGATAAACTTTCATGTCTTGCTCTTGTTAATTCCTTACCTAAACCAAGACGACGATAATTTGAGTCAGTTGCGAGATCTGCTAAATAAGCAACATGAAGAAATTCTCCAAATTCTTTTTTCAATTTTTGACTCAATCCAGGAAACCCAAGATCTTCATCAATACGAGCAATATCTAATTCATATCCCCAAGCAAATCCTACTATACGATTATTATCTAAAGCTAAAGCTCCAGAAAATAAAGGTTTTGAAGAAATTTCCTTGAAATGACCGAACAAGTACTCCTCACTCCAATAATCAACAACGGGTGACCCACAATGAGAATATCCCAATTGTTCCAATTCAAAAATTTGATCTATCCCCCATTGCATATCGCAATGGGAACATTTCTTGTACTCCCTCCAAGGTGGAGCTGCATAAACCGTCTGGTAAAGTTTTGCCAAACTATAGAGGTCAACGCTTTCTAGCAAATCAACACTCTGGATCGTTACACTATCCATTTTTCAAGATTTTAGAATTTTAGAAAATCAATTTTTTCTACTTTTTGCTCCTTTGTTTCAAGATTTTTAATTGCAACAGTACGGTTGTTTTGTTCATCTGGTCCAACAACACATGCAAATGAGTAATTTTTCTGGTCAGCATATGAAAATTGATCGCTAATTTTTCGCTTACTTCCTGTGTAGACTTCACACACACTGCCAGTTTTTCTTATTTTTGTAGCAACCTCAAAAGCATATGCTGTAACAGATACATCCTGCACTAACACAATTATTTTCTTTTTTTGGGTTGGTATCGAAAAAGAAATCTTAGTTAATGCGGCAACAAGACGATCAACTCCAACACTTGCTCCTACTGCGGGTTGTTGCTGTACTCCAAAGTTTTCAACAAGATTGTCATATCGTCCCCCTGAATAAACACTTCCAAATTCTGGAACATCAAGTAAAGATGTTTCAAATATTGTTCCAGTGTAATACCCCAAACCACGAATAATAGACATGTCGAGAAGGATATTTTCATCTCCTACCGCTTCAAGCGTTGCTGTGATTCGCTCTAAATCATCCAAACCTTCTTTTGCTTGGGGAATAGTACCACACAGAGAACGAAGCGTTTGCATTATCACCGTTGGTGCTCCTGTTAACTTTCCAAATTGAATAAGTCCATCAATCGAAGTTTCCGAAAGTTTTTGTTCTTCAAGTAGACTTCTTAATTCGGTTTCAGATAATTTATCTCTCTTATCAAGAGAAACAAGTACTGATCGTAATTTTTCTTCTGGAAAATTAAAAATGAAAGGAAGTGAATTAAGAAGTTTTCTTGTGTTTACTTTTACCACAAATCTTTGGATTCCAATTTCTTGAAGCACTTCTCTCATCATTAATATAATCTCAATATCAGCAGCTATATTGTTTGTACCAACAGTATCGGCATCAAATTGATCAAACTGACGATAGCGTCCAGATTGTGGACGTTCCCCACGGAACACTGGACCATACACATACCTTTTGAAAGGTTTTGTAATATGTTGGTTATCCGCAATATATCGAGCCAAAGGAACGGTTTGGTCAAATCGAAGTGCTAAGGCCTCTGCTTCACCCTGTTCTCTTGCTTTACTTGGATTTACAATAAAAAGATTAAAATCAGTAACTTCTCCAGCAAGGGTTTCTGAGAATTCAACAATAGGAGTTTCTATTGGGAGAAAGCCGTACTTTTTGTAAACCTTTGCAATACTCTGAACCACATACTCCTTGAGTTGTGCTTCAGTCGACGATAAGTCTCTGAACCCGCTAGGAGTTCCTTTTGATTTCTTTTTCATGAATAGAAGTATAATTAAAATTTTAAAAGAATATTCTTTTAACTCAATAAAAGCATATCTGGGTAATTTGTCAAATAAAATTTATTGACAAAAATAATAAATACTGTTATATTAAAATAAAAAAAGATTATGAAAAAGTACATTTTTATGATCAGCAATAAGGGCATTCCTGCTATTGAGTACACTAAAGGAAAAACAGTGCCCCAAAATCGCTTCCACAATGGCGCTTTCCCAATTATTGGACCTGTTGAAGAAAAAGATGTTTCAACAATTATCGATTTTTTAAAAAAAGATAAAGCAAATAATAATGTTGATTACTTAGTGATCGACAGTATTATTGTATAATTTCTTTAATTGCCAACAAAACTTGTTGGCAATTTTATTTATATTCTGCCAAAAGAAACGCTTCTTCTTGTTTTTTGCTTCTTTCTTTTGCAAATAAAATTAAACTATCTTTTTCCGCTATTATTTTTTCACCACCATCAAATCCAATTATCTCACCTGCTTCTATTGCCTCGAAATCACTAAATTTTTTTCTTAAAGAAAAACGATCAGTCTTAGTAAGGTAAAGTTTATAAACGTGAATATAAGTTTGTTTAATTGTATTTAATTTTTTTTCTTTATGTCCCCTCACATTTAAAAATGATTCGATAACATCAAGTGCAACTTGAGTTGATTTTTGATCGGCAAGATAACCACATTCAATACAAATCCCAATTTTACCTTGTTTGTTCATATAGTAGTCAGTACCGCCAGGCTCAACCGTATCAAAACCAGAAACAATAATTGGAACTGGAAAATAAGAAACTATGTTATGGGCATTTTTTTCACAAATTGCAAAAACTTTACTTTGAGGATTTGAGCTTGCGTGGATATCTAAAAGAACCTCAGAAAGATCAAGATATTTTTTAAGATATTGAGCCCGTTGATATTCATAGCTATCTATTTCAAATTGGGTAAGAGTTGTATCAGGTTTAAACATCCTATTTAGATTTGCTTCTGTAAATCTGACGTTTTTTTCGATTGCGTGAGGATTCCCATATCCAATGTAAAGAACCCCCCTTTCTATCTGAAGCGTTGGGAGTATTTTTTTTATTGCATCAATTCCGCAGTGCTCATTCCCATGAACACCTACTAATATCGTACTGATGGGTCCATCTTTTTTCCCTTTTAATTCAATAATATCTTCCATTATTCTCTTGGTTTAAAGAGTGGGAAAATTTGAGCTTCACGAACAGGTTTGTTCATTAAAAATGCAAACACTCGTTCACTCATACCAAACCCGCATGTAGGTGGCATCCCCACTTCAAGCGCTTCTACAAATTCTCTATCTTCCATTTGTGCTTCGTCATCTCCCGCTTCACGTAGCTTTGCCTGCTCAGCAAAGCGTTCTGCTTGATCTACTGGATCGTTGAGCTCACTGTACCCATTCCCCAACTCACTTCCAGCAATCAATGGTTGGAAGCGTTCTGTGATGGATGGATTGTTTGGGTGTGATTTTGCAAGCGGTGAGAGTTCTTTTGGAACACCCACAAGAAAACCCGGCCCTCCAATCTGCTTTCGACAATATTTCCACAATGTATCAACCGCACGACTTCGATTCCACCCTTTTTCATCATACTGAATACCGAGTGCTTTGATTTTTGATTCAATAGTAGCAAGTTCTGCGGTTGCGATATCAATATCAGTAAACTTCTTTATTGTTTCGGTGTAATCATAGCGCTCCCATGGTACCCCCAGATCAACTTCAAACTTTCCGATAGTGAACTTGAGTGTCCCAAATGTTTCTTGAGCAACATACTTATACAATCGCTCTACGAGCGCCATCCCTACTTCATAGTCTGCGTACCCAAGATAAAACTCAAGCTGTGTGTAGTCTTGTAAATGTTCTGGAGACATTCCTTCATTTCTGAAAATACGTCCAATTTCAAATGTCTTTGGATATCCCGCTACCATTAACCGCTTCTGCCAGAGCTCACCTGCAGAAATCCTCAAATAGACATCCATATCGAGCGCATTATGGTGCGTCATAAACGGACGAGCATCTGCTCCACCAGTAGTATTTTCAAGCACCGGAGTCTCTACTTCAAGGAACCCTTCATTAACAAGAAATGTACGCACCGACTGCCAAAATTTTGCTTTTTTTACGAACATATCAAAAACTTCTTTATCTTGGAGAATATCAAGATAACGATTACGAAGTTTTTCTTCGACATCAGCAATACCGTACCAACTATCTGGAATTGGTCGAAGCGATTTGGTGAGCATGTTCCAACTACTCACAAAAAGACTCTGAGCACCACGCTGAGTGGTGTATGCGGCACCTTTTACTTCAACAAAATCTCCAGTGTCGACAGTGTTTGTAAAGAGGTCGTATACCGCTTCATCCATCTCATCCCGTTTCAACACCAACTGAGTCTTTGCAGTCCCGTCAAATATATCAGCAAACGTGAGCCCTCCCTGTCCTCGCATACTCATCACACGTCCCGCGAGTGTGATGGTGTCTTTTCCTGTCTCATAAAGCGTAAATCGATCAAGAAATACCTCGATAGTATCAGTGCGGTGCGATTTTGCAGGATAGGGATTGATCCCTTTTTCTTCGAGTAACGCTTTCTTTTTCAGCCGTTCATTTCGGAGATCTTCAATGCTAGACATTTCTGTAGTATAGCAGATTTATATCCCCTCTTCTTTGAGTTGTTCAATGATGTCTTTTGCTTTTTTTGAAATTTTTTCAGGAAGTTTAATGTTAAGTTTTATAACAAAGTTACCCCTTTTTGAATGAGAAATTGGAACACCAAAACCCTTGAGAGTTACACTATCTCCCACCTTTGTTCCTGGTGGTACTGATACCATTTTTTGCCCATCGAGCGTCTCGATTGCATACTCAGCTCCAAGGAGTGCGTCAGTCAGTTTGATCTGCAATGTTGTTAGTAAATCATTTCCTTGTCTGATGATCGTTCGATGTGGTGCAACTGATACGCGAACATACAAATCTCCTGATGCTCCCCCTGTAATCGCCTCCCCCATACCAGCCAAACGAAGGGTTTCGCCATTTTGTATTCCTGCCGGGACGGTAATTTTTATAGTTCGAGGTTCAGTGACTACCCCTTTTCCTTTACAAGTACCACAGGGTTCCTTAGGAATCTTTCCTGATCCGTGGCATTTATCACAAAGTTGCGTAGTTGCAATTGATCCAAGAATAGTTCGTTGGATGTTCTTTACGGTTCCATTTCCATTACATTGTGCACAAGTGTGCACTTCTGTTCCAGGTTTTGCTCCATTTCCCTTACATGTAGTACAGGTTGAAGGTTTTGTAACACGCAATTCTTTCTCAACACCAAAAATAGACTCTTTGAAATCAAGATTGATGCTTGTTTGCAAATCATTACCTCTTCGTTGGCGTCCTCGACGACTACCACCAAACATTTCACCAAACATATCTCCAAGATCAAATTCAAATGACCCATCACCTTGTTGGAACCCGCCAAAATTTGAAAAATCAAATCCACCAAAGCCTTGCCCTCCGCCAAACCCTCCCTGTGCTCCAGCGCTACCAAACTGATCATATTGCGCACGCTTCTGATCATCGGAGAGTACTTGATACGCTTCGTTTACTTCTTTGAACTTCGCTTCATCACCCCCACTTTTATCTGGGTGATATTTATGCGCCATCTTGTGAAAGGCTTTTTTTACCTCTTCTTTTGAAGCGTTTTTTTCTATTCCAAGTGTTTTGTAATAATCTTTACTCATTGTATGTAGTGTAATTCACAAGAAAACCCCGCGAGAAGCGGGATTTTCAAGTGTTTAACGGTGTCTGAGAGAGACTTGTTTCCCTTCTCGCTTTGCTTTCTTTTTTGCAGCAACTTTTCTCTTTTTATTCATAGGCAAGAGTATAGCAGAAAGTTAGGTATTGTCAGCTTTTTCTTCTCCTGTTGCATCTTTTGCGTCTGGAGAAGGATTCTCTGTCCCTTCTGGTGCTTGCTGAGGTGCGTTTTTTGCAATATGTTCACCTATTTTTTGCATTTCTGTAGAAAGTGCATGTGTGGCTGTTTCAAGTGTTGCCTTATCACCATTTTCTTTTGCTTTTTTGAGTTCATCAATCTTTGTCTGTACTCCAGTTTTTATTTCATCAGGAATATTTGCACCATGTTCAGTAAGTGCCTTTTCCGCAGAAAAGATCATCATGTCTGCAGTATTTTTTGCATCAACAAGAGACTTCTTTTCCTCATCTTCTTTTGCGTGCACTTCTGCATCTTTTTTCATTCGTTCTATATCCTCTGGAGTAAGTCCTGATGATGCTTCAATACGAATCGATTGTTCTTTTCCAGTTGCCTTATCTTTTGCCTTTACTGCAAGAATACCATTTGAATCAACATCAAACGTTACTTCAATTTGAGGCATTCCTCGTGGCGCTGGCGCAATCCCATCAAGAACAAACCGTCCAAGTGATTTATTATCTTGTGCCATAGGGCGCTCTCCTTGAGTAATATGAATTTCTACTGATGGTTGATTGTCTACTGCCGTTGAAAATACCTGACTCTTTGATGATGGAATAGTGGTGTTGCGCTCGATAAGCTTAGTGGCAACGCCGCCGAGCGTTTCAATCCCAAGAGAAAGTGGGATCACATCAAGCAAAAGCACATCACGGACATCCCCTTGAAGCACTCCTCCTTGTACTGCAGCACCAAGTGCAACTACTTCATCAGGATTGATAGATCGATTTGGTTCTTTTCCAAAGAATTTTTGTACTTCTTCGATAATCTTTGGCATGCGAGTCTGACCACCTACCATAATAATTTGGTTGATTTCTTCTTTTTTAAATGGAGACGCCTCAACAGCACGCTTAGTGATTTCTAAAGAGCGATTAATAAATTCACTTGCAAGCTCTTCAAGCTTTGCTCGAGTCATCTTAATCAGTAAGTGTTGCGGTCCAGCATCGGTTGAAGTGATAAACGGAATATTAATTTCAGTTTCTGTGGTAGTCGAAAGCTCAATTTTTGCCTTTTCTGCTGCTTCATCAAGACGCTGAAGTGCAAGTGGATCCTTCGATACATCAACACCTGATTGTTTTTTAAACTCTTCAGCGATCCAGTGAATGATGTGCAAATCGATATCACGACCTCCCATGAGAGAATCTCCATCTGTTGACTTCACCTCGATTACATCTTCAGTCACTTCAAGTACGGATACGTCAAATGTTCCTCCTCCAAAATCATAGACGACTATCTTTTCATTTTTTCGAGTATTAAATCCGTACGCGAGCGCTGCCGCTGTAGGCTCATTGATGATACGCTTCACATCAAGTCCAGCAATTGCCCCTGCATCTTTTGTCGCTTTACGTTGTGCATCGTTAAAATAGGCAGGAACAGTAATAATAGCTTCAGTAATTTTTTCGCCAAGCTTCGCTTCAACATCTGCTTTTATTTTTTGCAGAATCATTGCTGATATTTCTTCTGGACGATAATCCTTCTCACCAAGATGCACTAGCGCTCCACCATCAGCACCCTTTTTTACTTCAAAAGGAGAAGTTTTGATCACTTTCTCCATTCCGTGGTCATCATATTTGTGACCCATAAAACGTTTGATGCCGTAGATAGTATTTTGTGGATTGGTTACTGCCTGTCGTTTTGCAAGAAGTCCCACAAGGCGATCTCCGCCCTTTCCAATCGCAACAATAGAAGGGGTAGTGCGCCCACCTTCGATATTTTCAATAATCTTTGGTTGGCCACCTTCTATAACCGCGACAGCCGAATTTGTTGTTCCAAGATCAATTCCAATGATTTTTGCCATAACTATTTAAACAGATTAACTAATAACTTTTTTCCAAAGTGAGTAAAAAATTCAAAAAAAACGAGTATTTCTACATAGTTTTCGTGGTCACGAAATACTTGTACAAAAAAGAGTATAGTGCTACATTTTTTAGATGTCAAGCAAAAAAAGTCCAAAGAGGGATTATTCTAAAAAAATATTAAAAATATTAACCGAAAAACCAGCGGTTTCTCTTTCAGAACTCCTTGAACGTGTGTCTTATCCTCAAGAAACAGAAAAAAAGCCCCTATACGCGATTTCTCGCTCAATAAAGGGGCTCTATACTTCTGGATTAATAGAGCCAGCATCTTCTGGACAACAAGAATATGCTCGTATTACAAAAGCAGGAAAAAAACGTGCTCATAGCATCATGCTTGAACAAGATACTATGCTTGTAAACCCATCATGGGATGGGAAGTGGCGTATTGTTTTGCTTGATCTTCCAGAAAACCGTAAAGACGAAAGAGACTCTCTTCGTTACCTTTTGAAAAAAGCGGGATTTGTTTGCCTTAAAAATTCTGTATGGATATCCCCCCTTCCCTACGAACATCTTTTTGCAAATATTAAAAAAGATTTGCGTTTTACAACAGAATTAATGATCTTTGTTACTAATAGTATAGACAAAGAAACTGAGAGAACTTTCTTCGAAATGATGCAATAAAAAAATATGTACCTGGTACATATTTTTGTTACTTAAGGATATAGATGAAGATCCTCGGTCACCATCTGTTGATTCCAAGATCTTGCAACGATTTTTTGCAAATGATCATCATTATTAAGATCATAAATTCCCAGTAATGGAGAATCGCTATCGTATACGTCATCTCCTACAGCAAACACTACTTCACAAATATGGGTGCCGGGTTTTTTATAAGACCATTTTGTTTGTGTTGTATCAACCCAAATAAACCATTGAGCAATTCCCTCTGGAAGAGTAAATCGAAGTTCAGGTGCGTGATGTTTCGTAAGTACTAAAAACCCTAAACGGGTAGGTTTTTGAGACATTGTAAAAAAATTTATTTCTTAATCTTTTTACTACTTTTTAAACGCAAACACAACAACACGAGCTGGACGAATCACCGCCCCTTCGAGAAGAAACCCCTTTTGTATTACTTTTGCGATTTTATGATCTTTTGAAACATCATCTGACTCTTCCTCGCCTACCGCTTCATATCGTGCAGGATCAAACAGCTCTCCTACTTCACCAAATAAGGTGAATTTATGTGCTTCAAGTCCATTGAGGAGTTGTTGGTAAATATACTCAACACCATGACGCCATGCTGAATCCACCTTCTCCCATGCTTCTTTATTTGCCATTGCCATGATAAAGCTATCAATCACTGGAATTAAATCGCGAATAATCTCTTCGGCAACAAACGCTTTCAATTTTTTTTTCTCTTCATCAGAAGCTTTCAGAAGATTTGCGTAATCAGCTCGAGCTCTTTGCCACCCATCAAGATATTCTTGCTTTTCTTTTTCCAACTCTATTATTTTTTCTTTGAGTTTTTTGAGTTTATCGAAAGCGCTTTTTTCAGCACCCTCTTCATCAGAAGCGACAAACTCGACATCTTCTATTTGTTCTTCATCTTTTTTCATACGTCACAGATTATACATAAAACTTATAAACAAAAAAGTCCTTTCGGACTTTTTTGTTTTATCGCTTACTCCACTGAGGAGCTTTTCGAGCTTTCTTGAGACCGAATTTTCGACGTTCTTTTGCGCGAGGATCTCTTTTAAGGAATCCTGCATGCTTAAGTTTTGTCTTATCTTCTTCATTTTCTTTGACAAGTCCACGAGCAATACCGTGCCTTACCGCTTCTGCTTGAGCATTAATCCCACCACCCATCACCTTTACCGATACCGCATAGTGAGCTTTCCCATCAAGTGTTGTAAATGGATCAGTAACAATCTTTTGTAGTGCTGTTGTTGGAAAATATGAGGCAAGCTCTTTATCATTTATTGAAAATGAGTTCTTTGAGGCACTACTCAAACGAACTCGCGCGGTTGCAGTTTTTCTTCGGCCAATAGTTTCGATGTATTTTTTAGTTTTTTCCATATGATTATTCTGTAACAGTAAGGTTTTTCAAAAATTGCTTCTTGAGTTTATTATCTGGAAGCATTCCTTTTATTGCAAGGGTTATCACTTCTTTGTATCCCTTTTGAGAAACAACGTGACTCATTTTTGAAACAGTCAGCCCACCAGGATACCCTGAGTATCGTTTGTACGTCTTCTGTTCCAATTTTTGAGGAGCAACCTTGAGCTTTGCTGCATTGGTTACAGTTACCGTATTTCCAGATACTTGGTTTCGGGTAAATGAAGCACTATTCTTACCCATAAGCAAAGACGCTACTTCACTTGCAAGACGACCGAGAGATTTATTTGTTGCATCAATAGTGTAGTTCATATTATACAAATTCAATTACTGCCATTTTACTTGCATCCCCTTTTCGAGGAACAAGTTTGGTAATGCGCGTATATCCGCCTGCACGTTCTGCGTATCGAGGGGCAATAGAATCAACAAGTTTTTTAACTACCGCTTCATCATTGTAAAGCCCAGCAAGAAGCACTCGTCGATTTGCAAGTGTAGGATTCTTTGCACGAGTTACCATTTTTTCAATTTTAGGACGAAGCTCTTTTGCTTTTGCTTCAGTCGTTTGAATTCGCTCATGAGATACCAATGATGCAACAAGACCCTTCAAGAGCGCAGCTCGTTGATTCTTTGATCGTCCAAATGTTCTGTTGGCGTTATGGTGTCGCATACTTGTGTGTAATAAAAGTCCCCTTGTTGTAACAAATTATTCCTTTAAAGACAAGCCAAACTGGGCAAGCGCTTCTTTAATCTCAGTGATCCCTTTATCTCCAATTCCCTCTATTTCAAGAAGATCTTCTGCTCGTTTTCGAGCAATCCCACCAATGGTGCGAATGTTTGCTGCAGAAAGAGCATTTAATGTTCGAGTAGAAAGACCTATCGCGTCAATACGATTTTTCATTACGTCAGTCACATCAACTGATTCTTCTTCAGGAGTTGCAACTTCTTCTGTAACTGGAGCAGCAGTATAAGCATGAGTTACTCGAGATTGCACTTCTTCAATCACTGCTCCACTATCAACTGAAACAATTGCAGCAAGCTGTTCAATCATAGTTTTAACTGATGACTCAAGCGCTTCTCTAGGAGAGATAGTGCCATCAGTTTCAATGGTCATACGAAGTCGATTAAAGTTTGTTTTATCGCCCACACGCATTTCTTCAACATCGTAACTCACACGACGAATAGGAGAAAAAATAGCGTCAAGAAAAATAGTCCCGATCTCTGCTTTTTGCTTATGGTGAGCATCACGAGGAACAAATCCAAGGCCTCTTTCAATAGTAAGTTCAATATCGATTGATGCTTTACCAGTAATTTCACAAATATATTGATCCTTATTTGCAATAGTCACTTGTCCTCCAACGGTAATATCTCCTGCAGTGACAATCTTTGGGCCCTTTACTGAAAGTCGAACTTTTTGAGGCTCATCGCTTAAAAGTTGAAAGCGAACATTTTTAAGATTTAAAAGTATAGTAATAACGTCTTCTTTTACTCCATCGATTGTTGAAAATTCATGACTTACTCCATCAATCTTAGCCGCAGTCACAGCAGCACCAGGAAGTGAGGAAAGAATAATACGACGAAGAGAGTTCCCAAGGGTATATCCGTAGCCAGGGACAAGGCCGTCAATTTCAAATACTCCTTTATTTCCCTCTTCGAGAGTTGCACGTGGTTTTGATGGAAGAATGATTTTTTGTTCGCTCATAGGTGTTTAATTATACAATTAATTTGTTATTTTTACAAACTCATGTCCTACTATCTACTGTAGAACTCAAGAACGGTATCAAGTTGTAAGAACTGCTCTTCGTTTTTAGGCATTGCTGAAACTTCTGCTTGAAGAGATTCTGGCACAAGCTTAAGCCAATTAGGCCAAGAATAATTTTTTACTTTTTTATCAAAATCGGTAAATACTGGACTCTTTCTGCTTCCTTCTCGAACAGCAACAACATCTCCAATACGTACTGCATATGAAGGAATGGTTACCTTCTTTCCGTTGACTGTAAAATGCCCATGAGAAACAAGTTGTCGAGCAAATCGACGACTTGAAGCGAACCCAAGTCGATACACAACGTTATCAAGACGAGTCTCGAGAAGTTCCACCAACTTATCAGTAACAGGCATTCCTTTTACATTACCTGCTTTTTCAACGTAATTTGAAAGTTGTTTTTCACTAAGACCATATGAAAGACGCACTTTTTGTTTTTCTATAAGCTGGCGCCCATAATCAGAAAGTGCTTTTGGACGACCCCCTTTCTTCCCTCGAGATTTTTTTGCCTCTGAGAGAACGAATTTTTGCGTTTGACACTTTTCATATACTCCTGGTCCCAAACGACGACAGATTTTATATTTTGCTCCTGGTTTCATAATGATTATACTCGGCGAGGTTTCTTAGCTTTTGGTCCATTGTGTGGAACTGGTGTTCTGTCTTTTACAGAAAGTAGATCAATTCCTGTTCCTACAAATGCTCTAATTAATGGTTCACGACCACTTCCTACTCCAGTGACTACTACTTTTATCTCTTTAATCCCAAGAGCAGTTGCCTTTTCAGCAAGCACTTCTCCGACCTTCGAGGCAGCAAATGGAGTTCCTTTCTTTGCACCCTTAAATCCAAGGCTTCCACTTGAAGACCAAAAAAGTACATTTCCTTTTGTATCACTAACCACTGCTTTTGTATTATTAAATGTTGCTTCAATAGCAAGCACTGCTGTAGTGATTTTTTTCTTTGCGGTCTTTCCTGATGCGCGAGTTTGTTTTCCTGCATCAACCAACTGACCTTCTTGAGTTGCAATTCGTTTTTTTCCCATATCAATTATGTTTTACTTTCCTTACGACGACCACTTCCCATAGTATTTCTAACATTTCCTCGAACAGTTCGTGAATTGGTTTTTGTTCGTTGTCCTTTTACAGGAAGTCGCTTTGTATGTCGAACGCCCCGGTAGCATTTAATATCTTTCAACCGTTTTATGTTTGAAGCAACTTCTCGTTTCAAGTTTCCTTCTATTGTTTTTGCTTCAAGAAGTTTTCGGATAGCATTCTCTTGTTCAACAGAAAGATCTGCTGGTTTCGCATCGTGTGCAACCCCTGCTTCAGTGAGTGCTTTTCGAGCCGTGGTGTACCCAACGCCATAGAGCGTCGTCAATCCGACTGAAAGTTGTTTTTTTTCTGGGATAGTAATTCCTGAAATACGCATAAAAATTATTGTTTTTGCTTATGTTTTGGGTTATCACAAATAACGCGTGCGTGTCCACCGCGCTTTACTATCTTGCACTTTTCACACATTTTTTTAACTGTGGACCGAACCTTCATAAAATAAAAAAGCTGCTTTTAAATCAAGCCGAACGAGTATACACCATTTATAATCTTCTGACAATACGTCCTTTTCCACCATATGGATCAGGAAGTACTTCAACCGTATCTCCCACCAAGACCTTGATACGATGCAGGCGCATTTTTCCTGCTAGATACGCAATAATAAGCGTCCCGTTTTCAAGCTCTACTCGAAACATGGTATTTGGAAGTGCTTCTGCGATAGTACCTCGAACAATGGCGTCTTGATTTTCCGGCATGTATTACAAAGGAAATATTACTACAAGAACAATCTGCAGTCAAATTTCCTTTATACTACTTCGTAATAATAGTAATATCGTTCCATTTAGAGGGAAAACGGGGAGACCAAAATGGTATAAATCTAAACGTTGCCGTATCAATTTCGGGAACATCTGCTAACACTTCTGAGAACATACGTCGGGGTACCCCCAGTAACCGTTCTTTTACCTTGTCGATTGGTACTTTTGTAATAATAGTTCCTTGCCCTGATACAGTAATAGTAATAGCATCAGGGATAACCGTTGGATCTGTTGGAATAATAGTTTGTAAATCAAACGAAAGGTCATCAAGTCCTGGAATAGCAACAGCAGCATACGATCGGTCACTAAGAGCTTTTGCTGCAATGGCTTGTTCTAAAAGATTTCGAGGAATAAGATACGACACCATTACCCCACTCATACTTGCAGGAAAGCTCACACTTCCTCCTTTAAATACAAATGAATCTGCATCGATAATGGGAAGTTGTAATTCAGGAAATGTAACAAAATCTTCCGGAATTTGAGTTCTCGTTTCTCTCTTTAAACGTTCTACGAGCTGTGTCTGCAATGTTGCAATTGTTTGTTCACGTTCTGTTTCTGTAAGCGTATGACTCACCCCAGCCTCTCCTCCAGTAATAGCAGTTGAACGTGCATAAAAGGTCTTACTCGCATTTGACCACCCAGCAACAGAGAGTGTTGCTCCTGGATTGTTGTAACTTTCCCCAACCTCAACTGCAACAATATCCACAGAAGGACTCGTTCCTGCGATTTTTTTCTTGTTTACCATTGTGTATCCAGGAACTACTACTTGTGCCTGCGTTATATACTTCTTCCCTCCAGGCGCAGTAAGTGTGGTCCCTTTTTTTACTGTTTGTTTTGCTGAACTATATTCATTAAAAAAAACTACTGATCCTTTTGCTTTTGTGTTGCTATTAGTAAGTGCGGAACCATATACCTGACGTGTGATAGTTGTATCAACAACCATTGCTTGAAAAGAGAGTCGTCCACTATCGGCTTTTTCTTGATTGGTGAGTTCAAGTTCAGCGCTTGTAAGAGTAAAAGGAATACGACGTTCAGTAATACTAATTCTTGCGTGCACTAGTTGTACCCCTAAAACATACATTGTCGTAATAAGAGCTAATACTCCTCCCATCACAAATAACTTCTTCTTTGTTAAAACAAATCGTGCAGTATGAGGTATTTCAACATGAGAATGGTCCGAAGCTTGTTCTCGTTGTATTAATTCTTCTGATTGTTCTTTTCGCAGAACATCATATAACTTCATATTTTTATTTTATTATATTATTCTTCCGACAAAAAGAACTGCTATTCCTAGTGGAACATCAATTTCTTGATCAAGAGACGTTATAAGTGTTGCCAATTTTTCTTCACCAATAAACACTGGGGTAACTATTCCTCGAGAGCAGGTATGTTGGATAAAAGGGTCCGACGCAATAATTCCAGGAAATACTCCTTCAAATCGAGGGTCTGCAACTATATAGCATGTATCCGGAAGACAAAATCCATAATATCCTCCATTGAGTACCTCCTGTAGTGCGGTTTGACACTGTGTTGAAAATTCTCCAAGTGCTTTATCAATTTTTGTTCTCGCTGTTGCACTCACCTTGCTTAACCGATATCCCTCAATAACAGCACGCGCTTCGAGTGCAGTATGACGTTTTTTATCCATAAGAGTTCGATAAAGTCCATATGTTCCAACAGGAAACGAATGTTGATACAAAAATAATCCCCCCTTTACAAAAGCAACATCAGTTACTTCTTCTCCAATATCAATTACCACGCATTCGTGGGTACTATTAAAATAATCACGTGCAACTACAAACGTTGTATATGGACTTGTGGTAATACTTACATGGCGCGTTCCGTAACCTCGTCGCAATGTCTCGCTAAATTGTTCAACTATTTTTTTAGGAACTACAGTAACGGTAAGATAGATTTCTATTATTTTTGCTTTTTTTCCAAACGGGTTAGAAGTTGCGTAACCATTCAGTTTAATAAGAGAAACTTGTTTTTCTACAACAGTTCCTTCTTTTCCAAAGGTTCCAAATCTACTCAATTCATTTTCAATAACATGCTGTATCTCTTCATCAACAAGACTATTAAATAATTTTCTTGTGCAAGTAACGGGTGTATCTTTTTTGTAGGTAATTGTTCTCGTTTGAGAGATATACCACGGAGAAGCAAGTACAAGTTCGATGTGGTGAGGATGGTGAGTATCTGCTTTGTGAAGTTGTTCAATAACCTGATTGAGATTTTGGACAGTATCAGCAACAAACCGTTTCATATCAAGATCCTCTTGAAGTGGTGCTTCAATTCGTGAACTTGCAAGAATAGTAGGTAAATGCCCCTTATCAACCTTTACCAATGCGTGGGCACCGCCAACACTTGAAGAACTAATATCAAATACTGCAACAGGTACCCCGTATTGTTTTTTCGAACCAAACATTATTTAAGTATACCGTATCTCTCATAAGTTGTCTGTGAGTATTGCTTTAATACGACGAACACCAGCAGCAGACGCTTCTTCTTTTTGAATCGAAAACACCCCAAGCAGCCCTGTATGCTCAACATGTGGTCCGCCACAAAACTCTTTTGATATGTGATTTCCTTCTGCATCTTCAATAAAATACACAGATACTACGTCAGGATATTTTGTACCAAATTCCATTTCTGCTCCAATTTTTTCCGCATCTTCTCGTGGCATCTCTCGTCGAACCACTCGATAATCAGCACTAATCGCATCGTTAACAATAGTTTCTACTTGTTTTTTTTCTTCTTCCGTCATTTTTCTATCAAAAGAAAAATCTATGCGGAGGCGCTCTTCAGTAATATTACTTCCTCGTTGTTTTACCTCTTTCCCAAGAACTTTTTGTAACGCTGAAAGAAGTAAGTGATGTGCTGTGTGAAGCTTTGTTGTTTTTTCACTTGTGTTAGCAAGCCCTCCTTTAAATTTTTGTTCCGCACCAGCTCGAGATGCGTCTTGATGTGCTTTCATTTTTATATCAAAAGCCACACGATCAATAACAATTCCCTTCTCATGGGCCAGCTCTTCAGTGAGTTCTATTGGAAACCCATAGGTTGTTGCAAGAAGAAAAGGATCAATTCCTTTTTCAAACTCTTTCAATCCATTTGAGAGGGTTTTTTCAAATTTTTGTACTTCTAAAATAATTTCATTTTCTCCTGAACTAAGACAAGAAACTTCAGGGTATACCCCTTTGTAACTTTCTCCATACAACATAACTATTTTATTAAGAGAGGTAATATCCAAACCAATCTTTTGAGCTTGAATAGAAGCTCGACGAATCAAACGGCGAAGTATGTACCCCTGATCTTTATTACTTGGAAACACCCCGTCAGAAATAAGAAAGACTGAAGTTCTTATGTGGTCAGCAATAATGCGGGCGCTTCGTTCGTTGTATTCTTTCGCTTCTTCACGGATGATAGCAAGTGCTGATGCAAATAAATCAGTCTCAAACACTGTTTCTTTTCCTTGTACTACCATGGTGATACGTTCAAGCCCACTCCCCGTGTCTACATTTTTTTGTGTAAGCTTTCCGATCACCTTCCCTTCTCGCTTTTCATACTCCATAAATACATCGTTCCATATTTCAACCACTTTCCCTGAATCATCAGCTTGAACAAATTCATCGTGAGTCATTTCTCCAAGATTACCGGTAATATCATAAAACATTTCAGTATCAGGGCCACACGGACCATTGTCTCCAGGACTCCACCAATTGTTTTTTGCAGATAAAAAGTAAATACGTGATTCTGGAATATATTTTTTCCATATTTCTACCGCTTCTATGTCTCGTGGTGCATTATCGTCTCCTTCAAACACAGTGATGTATAGACGTGTAGGATCAAGTCCAAGTCCTTCTTCTTTTGATGTAAGAAACTCATAACTCCACTTAATTGCATCCTCTTTAAAGTAATCCCCCAATGACCAATTTCCGAGCATTTCAAAAAAAGTAAGATGT
>CAZSQH010000005.1:0-18392 GCA_964608655.1 uncultured Candidatus Saccharibacteria bacterium
ATGCTATATTCCGGGGTGGATGGTGCGACTGCCGTTATGCTTTTTTTTGTAGAAATAGAGAGAGATTCAAGCACCTCAGGGGCACACGAAAGGACCACAGAATCATTTATTCGCTTTTTCCCCTCTTCTTGACCAATCAAAAATGATAAGACCATAAGAATAAGAATAAGTCCATAGAGGCAATATTGGTAATGTCGAACGAAAAACCGCTCCATTTATTGCAGTATAAGGGTTTATTGACAGAAAAGGAAGACTACGTTATCATAGACCCACTATGGCACATAAGAAAGCACAAGGTGCGGCGAAGAACCTCACTGATTCAAATCCACAATATTTAGGGACAAAACTCTACGATGGTGAGAAGGCAACCGCAGGGTCAATTATTGTTCGTCAACGTGGGACGAAGATTCTTCCAGGAACCGATGTTGGTATCGGAAAAGATCACACATTGTTCGCACTAAAAGATGGGTTTGTAAAATTCTCTCAAAAAAGAAAACAAAACTTTGATGTTAATACAACCGTACGAAAAACTGTAAATATTGTTACTACACGGTCATAAAAAAATCTCTCTAATTATAGAGAGATTTTTTTATTGCTTTGTTACTCCTAATGCTAAGGTTGTTTCGTAAGAGCCGTCCTTAATAGTAATTACATAATTCCCTATTTTTTTTATAGCACCATTGGGAATATAAATACATTCTGGTGCAATTGATAAACGATGTGTTGTCATTAAATAACTGGCGATATCTTTTGCGTCAATCTTTGAAAATAAATTTCCCTGATCATTTGCTGGGACAGTGTATACAACAGATTTTCCTGCTATCTCTTCGATTGCTTTATCAAGAAGCACCTGACGTACCGCCTTATTTGCTGCTCGAGCTGCCTGTTTTTTTTTGAGCGCATCAAGCGTTGCTGGCGTTGCTTGGATTGCAAGATTTTTAGGAAAAAGCGCGTTTCGAGCAAATCCTTCGTTAACCTCAACAACATCTTCCGGCTTCCCTACTTTCGGCACTGCTTTTAATAAAATAACTTTCATATAATCTTCTACTACCAACTCTTAAATAGCTCTATTGCTTCATTTAACTGGGTATCACTATCTTTTTCTGTACCTTGTGGAATGGTAACAAACGGTGTAAGTCCACTTTCTGAAATAGAAACTCCTTTCGGGGTATACCATTTTGCAACAGTTATTTTCAATGATGTATCAGGGGTAAGCTTTACTACCTCCTGTACAGAACCTTTCCCAAATGTTTTTGTGCCAACAAGTTTTCCTATTCCATGCTCAGAAAGTGCCCCAGCAAGAATTTCTGATGCAGAAGCAGATCCTTGATCTACTAAAATAATGAGTTTGTGATCTTTAGGAAAACGAGGATTCCCCTTTGTTGTGTGTACAGTAACATCAGCTTCTGTTTTCCCTATTTCTTTAACCACTATCGTATTTTTAGGAAGAAATATACTTGCGATATCTACTGATGCATCTAAATATCCTCCTGGATTTCCACGTAAATCAACGACTAGCTGCGTGTACCCTGATGCAAGGTATTCGTTAAAAGCCCCCTGAAACAACCCAACTGATTTTGCAGAAAAATTATATAAACTAATAACAAATACTTCTTTTTCTGGGATTGTTTTTGTATCAATCGTTGGTACTGTTATTTTTGCACGAGTAATAGTAAACGATTGTGGCTCTGACATACCATCACGCAAAATGGTAAGAGTAACATCAGTACCACTTTTCCCGCGAATAAGATCAATCGCTCTGTCAATGTCAAAATCTGCAGTAATCTCTTCGCCGATTTTTATAATTTTATCACCTGCTTTTATTCCCACTTTTTCAGCAGGAGTACCCTTTAATGGAGCGATAACAGTTAAAATACCTTCCTTTTGTCCCAATTCAATGCCAATACCACTAAATTCTCCAGATATCTGCGTTTCAAATTCTTCATTTTCAGCTGGAGGGAAAAAGGTGGTATAGGGGTCACCAAATGATGCGAGCATCCCCTTTATTGCCCCATACATACGATCAGTAGCATTTATGTTTTCTGCTCCAGGAAATCTTGTTTCTACAGCTTCCCAAGCCTTCCAAAAAGGAGCGAAATCCGCGCTTGCGGCGACCTGACCCGGGGTTTCTTTGTGGACAATATCGACAATTCTCGCCATTGCTGGGCGGTTTTCATATCCAACATAAACCCCAATTAAAAAAAGAACAGCACAACCCAATAAGCCGAAAAATACTCGTATTCCTTGTCGTATGTGTGTTGGTTGAGTTTCTTTTTCAGGTTCCATAGAATCTTAATTAATGAGTGTTAATATCTAGCTCTGGTGTTGTCGGTACCTCTTCAAGTCTACGAAGTTTAAACCGAAGTTCTTTATATTGCTTTCTCATGCGAAACGTAAGCCAAATAATAAGAACGCCAACAAAAACAGTAATTGCTGTACGGATTCCATTTGTAATCCCCAAATAAGGAATACATAACGTGAAAACACCGATCCAAAATAGAATTCTAAGCTTCGGTATCATAGTCACTCAGTATATCATGAGGCTTCTTTAAGGGAGCGATAATGACAACAAACTCTCCTTTTATTTTTTCACTATAATTGGTGTAATACTCAAGGAGTGTTTGTGCAGTTCCGATAGGGTATTCTTCAAATTGCTTCGTCATTTCTCTTCCAATCATCACTATACGATCTCCAATAGTTTCAGCGAGCGATCCCAATGTTTTTAGAATTCTATGTGGAGATTCATAAAATACAACAGCGTGTTCAGTGTATTTTATTTTTTCAAACAATGTTTGTCTGCCCTTTTTATGCGGAATAAACCCAAGAAATTCAAAATGACTAACAGGAAATCCAGAAACTGAAAGTGCTGCTGTAAGAGCAGATGGTCCAGGTATTGGAACAATACTAGCTGTTACATAATATTTTCGAAAACGATCAACAAAATAGGATCCGGGATCTGAAATAGCAGGAGTACCCGCATCAGTTAGTAATGCAATCTGCTCATGTGCTTTGCATGCGATAATCGCCTTTTTCATTTCTTTTTCTGAGCTCTGTGCATGAGAAGAAAGAAAAATCTTTCCTGCTATGTTTATTCCTAAAAGCGAAAAAAGTTTTCGTGAAGTACGAGTATCTTCAGCAAGAATAAGGGTTGCTTGCTCCAATACTTCTCTTGCCCTTAGAGTGATATCCTTTATATTTCCTATTGGTGTTGCAACAATATTAAGTACCATAAAAGAATCTTTTGTAAATCTCTGTGCGTGTACTTGGAATCGGACCAAGGGCCTCTGTCTTATCAGGACAGCGTTCTACCACTGAACTATACACGCGTGGGCACTATTATACCTATTTTTCTTTATTTTTCAATTATTCTTCTTCCCTCGCTTCTCCGACTTCACCGCTTTGAAGCGCATCAATGATCTTGTCTATTTTGCCTGTCATAATTACTTCAATATTTGAAAAGTTTTGACGAATACGATGATCGGTTACTCTGTCTTGAGGAAAGTTATAGGTACGAATTTTCTCGCTTCTATCACCTGTTCCTATTTGATTTTTTCGATCACCCGAATATTTTTTTGCCTCTTCTTCATCTTTTAATTGTTGCAATTTTGCGGTTAAAATTGCCATCGCCTTTTCTCTGTTTGCTAATTGACTCCGTTCACTTGTTGATCGGACATCAATTCCTGTCGGAGTGTGTATTAAACGAACTGCAGTTTCAACTTTATTGACATTTTGCCCACCAGCCCCACCGCTTCGTGAATACTCCATCTCCAAATCAGCGGGATTTATTTCTATTGTTACTTTTTTTCGAATAGGCAAAATAGCAATTGATGCTGTAGATGTATGGATACGACCATTTTTTTCTGTCGCAGGAACTCGTTGTACCCGATGAACTCCTGTTTCATACCTAAGAAGCTTATAGACATCTTTCCCTTTTATTTCAAGTGAGTACTCATCAATGTGTTTTGTACTCCAACCACGAGATTCTGCGAATCGTTCATACATTTCCACTAATTGTGTTGCAAATATAGCCGCTTCATCACCCCCTGCACCCGCACGTGCTTCAAGAATAATCTCATTTGGGAACTCTTCTTCTTCCTTTTCTGCAAGTGCTATCGCATCAATTTGAGATTCGATTGATTCTTTTTGAAGAGCAAGAGAAGCAAGTTCTTCTTGAGCGAGACCACCCATTGTTGGATCTGACGCAATCATGGCACGTACTTCTTCTTCTTGCTCTAAAAGACGCTCGTACTCTTGGGCGAGATAGTGTGTTTTAGGATTCTTTTTTAATGTTTCAATATCCATAAGAAATACAAAAACCGCTTTACTCACGCATGAGAAAGCGGTTTTTTCGTTACTTCTTTGCTGAAGCAGCTCTTCGCTTAAATCGATCTACGCGCCCTGCGGTGTCAATCACTTTCTCGTTTCCAGTATAAAAAGGATGAGATGCGCTCGATATTTCCACTCGAAAAAGCGGGTATTCTTTTCCTTTATAAGTAGTAGTTTCAGCTGTTTTTACTGTAGACGAGATCAAAAACTCAGCTCCTGAAGAGTTGTCGTGAAATACTACGTCTCTAAAATTGTTTGGGTGGATGTCTTTTTTCATGTCGGACCATTCTAGCATGTTTTTGGGACTTTTCAAGTACTTTTGAAACTATCGACGAGAAACTCCGTATTGGACCAAATAGTCAATATCTGCCTGTATAGTACGAGCAAGAGCCATCACGGAATTGCCATAAAAGCTGTTTGGTGGCCTTTTCCCATCACATGCACGTCCCGAATAGTATCGACACGCAGCATTGCGCTCATTTGCTTCTCCACCGATACCTCCTCTATCTTTTAAATAGGTAGCAGATGCCATGATAGCGTCTCGAGCAATCCATGGATTTGCTGATGATTTACCCAAATTTGCCGCAACACGAGACTGTACTGCTTCCCACGTCGAAGGGATAAATTGAGCAGGTCCCATTGCTCCTCCCCACCCACCGCCAGGAATAGGACAGGATACAGGTGTTGTATCAATATTTAACCCAAGCGCAGCAGTAATCCGTTTAAAAGGAGCTTGATCTCGCGTGGGGTGCATTACATTTACCCAACTTTTTGATGGTGGATCTCCTGCGCGATTACACGTTCCAACGTTAGCACCGAGTCGTGATTCTTGAGTCAAAATTGCCAAAACAAACGCAGGGCGTATTCCTGTTACTTTTGATGCTTCTTTTGCATACTCGTATGCATCTTTAAATGGAATGGCTTTCGTTCCTCCTCCAGCAAAACTAAAGAGTTTACTCTCAATACTTGCGACTTTTCTCTTTTGTTCATCAGTAATTGCCTGAATTTTACTTTGCTCGTTTTGACTTACTGCTAATACTTTTTGGGCTTCCTGTTTTGATATCTCTACTTGTTTTTTTTCGTGCTCAAGCGCAGCTTTTGCATCAACCGCTTGCGCTTGTTTATCTTGTAATTGTTCTTTTTGGTCTTCTGTTTGCGATTTAATTTGACGAACCTTATTTACAGAGGCGTATAACGATCGTTTAATTGAAAGAAAATTGTCTAAATCTTCATAAAAATCACTCACCGACTCAGCACTCAAAACGACATACGCGCTTCCTTTTTGATCTATTTCATTAGTTCGCTTGAGAAGTTGTTCTAGCGAAGCATGCTCTCGTTCGAGTTCTTGCTCCAACTCACTGATTGCTTTTGATTTTTGATTGATCTGTAACGAAAGGTTTCCAATTGCAGTAATTTGTGATTTTATTTTTGCTTGTGTAGAGTTTATCTTTGCAATAATTCCATTTACATTACTCTGAAGAACTCCTGTTTTTTGTTTTTGTGCATTGAGTTGTGCATTGAGCTCAGCAAGTTTTTTTGCTTCTATTGCATATTCTGCACATGCTTGTTCGATTTCTGCAGAACTAGGATTTGCACACACTGCAGGTTGAGTAGTTTGTGCAAAAATTGTCTCTGTGTTGGTAAATAAAATCGTGACAAATAATACCAGCAATAAAACAATGTTTTTCTTATTGAGCTTTCGTGTCATATATAATGTAAGACTATCAGTATAACAAAACATTACCCCTCCTTTGTCTAGACAAAGGAGGGGTTTTGTAGTTAAACGTTTACTTAAATTAAAAAATATTACTCTTTTGGTTCTTCTGAAGTTTCTTCTTTTCCTTTCTTTTCTACCTCAATTGAATCAAGGTCTATTGGTGTTGTTTCTTCTTTTTCTTCAACAAATGGGGTTACCAGTGCAACCACTTCATCTGGGTTTGTAACAAGAGTCACTTTTGAATCAAGTGCTATGTCACTAGCGTGGATTTGATCCTCAAGTGTAGCAAGTTTTGTAACATCAACAGTTACCACATGTGGCATATCTCCAGGAAGTGCTCGTACATACACTTCGTGTAATACTTTTACCAATGTTCCGAGTCCTGCTTTTTCTGCTTCTGCAAGTCCTGTAAATTCAATTGGAACAGGAACTTCGATTTCTTTATTCATATCAACAACGAGGAAATCAACATGTGTTGGAGCTCCTGTAAGTGGATCTCTTTGAATATCATGAATGAGTGTATTAATTTTTTCTCCAGCAATCTGGAGTGCTATAGTGGTGGTTTCCCCTGCTTCTTTAAATGCTTTTATGAAATCTTTCAATGGGACAGAAATGGAAACTGCGTCTTTTCCTGCTCCATAGTAAACAGCAGGAACCTGATCTTGTAGCCGAAGTACCGCTGGGGTCCCCTCTCGTTTAATAGCTTGTAATGTAATAGTCATGGTGGGACAAGTATACTGAAAATGTCGCTTTTTGCAAGATTTCACCACCTTTTCCTATAGAACAAAAGCCGCCCCTCATGGAACGGCTTACCCACTAACCAAACCCTACTGCGCCTATAATACTATCAGTACAATAATGTCGTCAACTAAGAACTGTGCTTTATTTCTCGCTTACTAATGAGGTGTTTCCGTATATAGTCAAACGATCCTCCTACTTTTTTTCCTGGGTTAAATATATTTTCCGGATCAAATAGTCGTTTTGTTTGGTCAAACAATTCAATAATATGTGGGGGGTACATGTATGACAAAAAAGGTGTTCTAATGATCCCATCATTGTGTTCTGCGGTGATTGATCCTTTATAACGAGCAACAAGCTCATACACTCTTTTTGATAAATCTAAAATAATATCTGCGGAGAGTGGGCTGTTAAGGTCCATAAGTGGAATAATGTGGAAATTTCCATTTCCCGCATGCCCAGCAATGGTATAGAGAAGTTCGTATTCACTTAAAATACGTTGAAGTTCTGGAAGAAATAAAGGAAGATGTCGAGGTTCAACGATAATGTCATCTATAAATGGTGCCGTTCTCTTCCCTTTTGCATGATTACGAAGTAAATTGAAACTTTCGCGACGAATTTTCCAATATTTTTCTGCTTCGCGAGCATTTTTTGCGATATGTGTTTTACATTTAAATTTTTTTACTGATTGTTTTATTTGAGATGCTCGAGCATACACTTCTTTTTCATCATCCCCAGTGACTTCTACCATTAAAATAAGTTTTGGCACCCCTCCTGAAATCACCTTCAACATATCAGGGATAAATTGTATTCCAAGACGAATCGCACCGAAAAACCCTAGTGTTTTAAAAAAATCACCGGCAAATCGTATAGCGAGCTTCATGCTGTAATCATCATAACTTTCAAAACTTTCTGGCTCATAACGCATCACACTATCAACAATATCTCCGAGTCCTTCAAGAGAAGTAAGGTACATCACTACCATACGAGAATATTTTGGCAGAGGAACTAATCCAAATTCTATTTCAGTAACAATACCAAACGTTCCCTGACTTCCTGTAATGAGTTGCGTGAGGTCAAATACACCCGTCTCTTGATCCCAAACATTCCACAATGCATATCCAGCGGAATTCTTACTTACTGATGGCTGCGCCTGTTTAAGTACTAAATAATTCTTTTGAATTAAAGAAAAAAGGTTTCGATAGAGCATTCCTTCGAAGTTTTCTTGAGCCATTTTTTTTTCAAGTGCTTCTTTTGAAAGTGGCTGTACCTCGTATTCATTACCATCAGAAAACACCACCTTCAATCGTCGGACGTACCTGTTTACTTTTCCATATTTAATTGATTTCTCTCCACCAGAATTATTCCCCACCATGCCACCAACTGCACAAATCTCTTTTGATGCAGTGTATGCTGGCATTATTACCCCACGCCGAATTGTTTCTTCTTCCAACTTTTTATACAACACTCCTGGTTCTACTATTGCGACATCTTTAGTTACTGAAACGATTCGAGACATGTGACGAAAAACATCAACAATAATTGATTCATTTAGAGGTCCTCCAGACATATCGGTTCCTGCAGATCGAACGGTAAGAGAAATGGGGGTTCCCCCATTTTTATTCCTTATTTGTTCACGGTATGCCAATTTTACTAACGCTTGTATATCGGCAGATGTTTTTGGGAATACCACCATTTCTGGTCGAACCTCAAACAAACTGGCATCGTGTGCATACACGTCACGGGTTGCTCCACGAGTATCAACTTCTCCTGAAATTATTGCCCGTACTTTTTCTTCAAGCGTAGGAATCATTCTGTAATACGATTAAATATTTTTAATTTTTCAGTAACAACACGCTCCATAGCAAGACTAGCATTCGTCCCATATTTATACGGAGCAATATCATCAGGATGAGCTTGTATATAAGCTCTTAGTGCGTCGGTATACGCACGACGAAGTTCTGTGTTTACATGAATAATGACCATTCCCGCTTCAATTGCAGAAAGATAGTCTTTATCCTCTCCTGAGCCACCATGGAGCACAATGGGAACCGAAAGACCTGAAGAAAGAGCTTTGATGCATGCGATATCAAGGCGTGGTTTCTCAGCACTGCGAAGCATACCGTGAAAATTTCCTACCGCAGGAGCAAGGAGATCTGCGCCAGTCTCAGCAATAAATCGACGAGCTTGTTCAGGGGTCGTTGTCACAGCAATCCCTTCTGGAATTGCATCACGAATCATTGATCCTTCTCCAATATACCCAAGCTCAACTTCAACCAATATATCTCTTCCTATGGAAGTTTTTATTTTTCGAGCATACTCAACACACTGTTTTGATTGAATAATATTTTCTTCAAATGGAAGTTTTGCGCCATCAAAAATAACCGCGTCAAAACCAGCATCAATGGATTGTTTTACTGTCGCAAAACTATAGTGATGATCTGCATTTAAAAAAATAGGAATATCCCACTGTTCTCGAATGGTGTGAACTAAAGCAACTGCCTGTTGTGTTCCAATGGCTTCTTCTTCTCCTTCAGAAAGTCCAACAATTACTGGCACGTTAAGAGTTCGACTTGCTCGAGCAATCGCATAGAGTCCTTCGATATTTGAAAAATTAAAATGTCCAATCGCAATTTTACGTTTTTGTGCATCAGCAATATATTCTCGAAGCGATTTCATATGTGAATTATAACAAAAAAAAGAGGGTTTATTCATATTCTTTTATCTACTATAATACCCTCTATGAAAACCCCTGATTTCCTCGCTATTGGCGACACAGTAACTGATGCATTTATTCGAATTAAAGACGCTGAAGCGCATTGTGATATCGATGAGCATAACTGCAAAATTTGTATTCGATTTGGAGATAAGGTTCCTTATGAATCGGTGGAAGAAATAAGCGCCGTTGGCAACAGCGCAAATGCTGCTGTGTCTGCATCACGACTTGGCGTATCAAGTGGACTTATTGCTCATGTGGGTAATGATTTTCATGGTGAGAAAATCATTACCACGCTAAAAGAAAATGGTGTTGCAACTGAGTATATATACTCACACGATGGAATTCCTACAAACTACCACTATGTCCTCTGGTATGGTGTAGAGCGAACTATTTTGGTAAAACACGCTGAATTCCCCTACTCGCTTCCAAAAGATATGGAGCCACCAAAAATGATCTATCTTTCATCAATGGGAGAAAATTCTATACCGTACCATCACGAAATTGCGCAGTATGTACAGGATCATCCAGAGGTAAAGCTTGTATTTCAACCAGGAACATTTCAAATAAAACTAGGCGTTGAAGAGCTGAAAGATATTTATTCAAAAACATATGCTTTTTTTTGCAACATAGAAGAAGCGCAACGCATCCTCAATACCGATAACAGAGATATCAAAGTACTATTTAAAGGGATTCATGACCTCGGACCAAAACTTGTTTTTATTACTGATGGCATCAAGGGTGCATACGCTTCGGACGGAAAAGAAAAATGGTTTATGCCAATTTATCCACACGCACCACACGAAAGAACTGGTGCGGGTGATGCATTTGCGTCAACAGTTGCTGTTGGGTTACTACTTGATCTATCACTTCCCGAAGCGCTCCGGTGGGGACCAGTAAATGCAATGTCAGTAACACAGTACGTTGGTGCACAAAAAGGACTTCTCACTCAAGAAAAAATTAAAAAGCTATTAGATGAAGCTCCCCTTGATTATCAACCAAAACCAATTTTTTAAGTCAAAATGAGATCACTTGAGGACTTCAACAATACCGAAAAGTTTACGAAGGAACAATTTGAAATTATTCCCCGCATCATTATTGACAACCTCGACGAACTTGACGAAATGTTCAAGTGTTATGTTACTAAAGAAAAAAACAACAATCTTCAAGAACTTTACGATCTTAGAAAAGAACTTGAAAGAAATCTTGATGAATTTACAGCACTATTAACCACTGCTGCTTCTGAAAATATCCTTATCGAAAAGGAACTAGGTCTTTTTACAACACAAGTACAAGAATTAAAAGAAAAAATACAAATATTGTCTGAAAAAAGATCACTCAATGATGAAGATATTTTTATTTGGGATGAGCTACAAGAAACATTTATTGAAAAAATAACGGTGCTTAGAAAATTATTAACAGACGATACTTTATCTACCACAACACCAAATTCTTCTTTACCTCTTAATTAGTTTTTCGATCAAGCACCTCAAGCACTGCTCCAACAATACCATCGCGACCCATACGATAATACTCCACCAACTGGTTTGGTGTCCCCGATTGACCAAACTCATCATGTACCCCTACAAATGCAATCGCTGTTGGTGTGGTTTGTGCAAGCACCTCTGCAACTGCTCCGCCTAATCCCCCTGCAATTTGGTGCTCTTCTACCGTTACCACTGCTTTTGTCTCTTTTGCAACAGTAACAATAAGTTCAGTATCAAGTGGCTTGATGGTGTGAATATTTACTACAATCGCTTTTATTCCTTTTTTTTCAAGATCTTTTGTTGCACGAAGTGCATTTGCAACAAGTGACCCAGTAGCAATAATTGCAACATGAGCAAGTCCATCAGGACGGTAAAGGATTTGTCCTTTCCCTATTTCAAATGGCGTTTCTTCTGTTGTAATAATTGGTGTCTTATCTCGAGCAAGACGTAAATAAGCTAGACGAGGTTCAGACCCTAAGGCAATAGTTGCTTTTCGTGCTTGAATCACGTCACAGGGAGAAAGTACAGTCATTCTTGGTATTACACGCATCAACGCAATGTCTTCGATTGCTTGGTGTGTCCCTCCGTCCGGTCCGACCGAAATCCCTGCGTGACTTCCTACAATCACCGCCTTTAAGTTATTGTATGCAAGCGTAGTACGAATTTGCTCCCAATTTCTTCCTGGAGAGAACATTGCATATGAGGAGAAAAATGGATATTTCCCCATTGCCGACATCCCAGAAGCAACCGTGGCAAGGTTTTGTTCAGCAACACCTATTTCTAAAAACCGTTCTGGAAATTTTTCTTTAAATAGATGCATTTGAGTACTTTCTGTGAGATCTGCAGAGAGTGCAACAATGGAAATGTTTTTCTCTCCAATATGAACAAGTCCTTCACCAAACCCTTTACGGATTGGAAGTTGTTCACAATCATCTGCAAATATTTTTTGATTAAGTTTTAAATCAGGGGTAAGCACCCTTCTATTGTACGTTGTTAGAGAAAATAAAAAAAGAACCTTTCGGTTCTCTCATGATCGTTATTCAAAAACAATTTTTAGAAAAAGCATATTTTTTTCTATATCTTCTTTTGCATAACGGGTACCATCTATATCTTTTATAGCTTGACGTGAATAATTTACCAGGATTCCTCTTGGAGTGACCATAGGAGGATGCACCACTACACGACCAACAGCATAGGTGTCTGTGATGGTGTTTGCCATATTCTGAAAGTTCATCTTCATTATTTTTTGAAGATTTGCACTGAAAGATTCATCGTCGTGATTGAACTCAGCAACTTTTATGTAGAGAGTATTGTACGGAGAAACAACCAATTCGCCGAGCATTTTTTTTCCTATCAAACTACTTTTTTGCTCAATAATATTGCTATGTACATGTAGCAGGACCTTTATCTTCATAGAACATAATTTGTTTCAAACATAAGGGTACCCCTATTGGATTATTTGTCAAATTACCTAGAAATTAGAGTAAATCTTGAAACAAGACTTCCTTCCCATTCTACATTTGAAAAAAATAAGTTAAGAGGACGAATATATATCTTTCCACTGTGGAGTTGTTCATACACCACCATATCTTCTGCTGTTTCCGAGTGTTTACCTACTATGATTATTTTATAATCATTTCCTTTATAATGTTTCCAAATTTGACCAGGTTTAAGCTCTTTCATTATTTATGTTCACTTTTAATCTTTCCTCCAAGTGTCCGTAGCTCATCAAGCGCCATTTTTGCTTCATCTGGTTTTGGTGCTTTTCCGTGCCATTCAAACTTTCGTTCAAATTCACGCACTCCTTTTCCTGGGATAGTTCGCGCAATAATAACTGATGGTTTTTCAAACACCGTTTTTGCTTCATTTACAGCATCAATAATGGCAGAAATATTGTTTCCATCGATTTCCTGCACATGCCACCCAAACGCTTTCCATTTATCAGCAAGTGGTTCAAGGGGCATAACATCTTCGGTATAGCCATCAATTTGAATGTTGTTTCTATCCACAATCGCAATGAGATTACGAAGTTTTTCTTTTCCTGCAAGCATAATTGCTTCCCAACTATTCCCTTCATTAAGTTCTCCGTCAGACATTAAACAATATACATATCGAGGTGAAGTAATCCCAAAATCCATTCGATCGGCAATAGCCATACCTACTGCCTGTGAAAGGCCACTTCCAAGTGGTCCAGAACTTGTCTCAAGCATGGAAAGGAAATCGCGGTGCGGGTGACCTTGGAGACGAGAACCAAATTGGCGAAGAGTGAGTAACTCTTCTTTTGGAAAATATCCAGCGTGTGCCATTGTTGCATAAAGTACTGGATTGATATGCCCATTAGAAAGCACCACCCGATCACGATCGGGCCATTCTGGGTCAGTAGGATCATGACGCAACAGATAAAAATACAATGCTGTAAATACATCTGCTATCCCAAGTGGTCCCGCAGTATGCCCACTTCCTGCTTTTTCAAGCATTGTAATAATTGATTGACGAATATCGTTTGCAATAAGTTCTAATTCTCTTGTGCTTCGAGATCCTTGCATAGTTGTTGTAGCTCTCTCAGTGTACCTTGTGGATCCAGCAACAAGTACGTCCGCTCCTGCTTCCACAATAAGTGGGATACTTGCGCGATTCACTCCCCCATCAACAGAAATTTGAATATTTGGATAAAGTTCTTTTACGCGGCGTATTTGAGCAAGTGCTCGAACATCAAATGTTTGTCCTTGATACCCCACCTGTGCAATCCCCATACATTGAATTGTTTTTATAAAAGGAATAAAAGGTGCTACATCTTCCGGTGGAGTACCAATTCCAACGGCAATACCAAACGAAACAGTGGAGCGGACTATTTCCGGTAATTGTTCAAAATAACTCAACATGTGCTCTTTTTCAAAACTCTCCATGTGAAAGATAATCTTTGAGGGACCAAGGAACATAATCTTTTCAATATGATTGAGTGGATCTCGCACCATCAAATCAAATTCATAATTTATCTCTTGCCACTGTGGGAGTCCTTGATCTTCTCGTTCAAAAGATTCAATCACTTCAGTATCTTTTCCATTGAAAAACCATGTTTTATTTGGAGCAAATACGCCATCAACAAAATCAATTTGTATCGTTTTTACACTTGCTCCAATACGTGCAACCGCTTCTTCTATTTCTTTATATCGTTGTGGTAACACCGCTGGAATAATTTTCATATGTTTTTTGGGAAAAGCATCTCTTTATCTTTTTTTAATAACACGACAAGTTCCATAAAATACTCATAGATAAGTGGATCATTCATTATTCTTTTCTCTTTGTTTTCTATAAGCATTTCAAAGGTGACTCCATTTTTATGCCATGAACGCCCATTATCCATATAAATATTAATAGGTCCCAGTAACTTATCGAGGGTATAAATAAACACAGCCTCTTTATCTTCTCTCTTTTCATAACGACCAATAAGCATCGTCATAGTTTGAAATGAGCCAAATTCTTTTTTCATTTGTAGAAGTGCTTGTTCTTCTCGTTCATGTTTTGTCTTTTGCATTTCTTGTGCAAGTGTCCCAAAATTTGGGGTATCTCCCACATAGGACTCAACAAGATCGTGAACCAACGCGTATTGCAGCAAAAGCGCTGTGTCGAGGTTAAGGGTGTGTTTTTCGTTGAGGTGCCATGCTACGAGCGCAAGTTGATAACTATGCTCTGCATCATTTTCCATCCTTTCCTCTCCTGTCGCGTAAATGGAGCGCTTTGTTTGTTGAAATCGATGAGTTAGATCAATAAGAGGGATAAGGGTTTCAAGCATCATGGTTAAAATTTATTTAGTCGTTGCACATGACGTTCATCATTTGAAAATGGTGTCTCAAGCCACAAACGCACCGCCGAAATAGTTTCCTCTATTGATATAAATCGAGCGCCTATAGAGAGCATATTTGAGGCATTATGCTCTCTTGAAAGGATAATAATATCAGTAGGCCCTCCATAATACACCGCACCCCGCACTCCATTTAAACGATTGGCAACCATTGCTTCCCCTTGCCCCGTGCCTCCAAAGACAATTGCCATATCCTCAGGATCTTGTGCAACTGCAAGTGCAGCAGGCGCAACAAAATCTGGATAATCATCGTCTTCCATAAGCTCATACGCTCCATGATCAACCACTTCCAATCCCTCACTGGTAAGGTACTCCTTTACTGCTTCTTTGTGTAAATACCCAGCATGATCTGTTCCAAGATGAATTTTCATAGATAAAAATTAATTACGTAATGAAAGAAGTAGCGAAACACCAATAAGAATTTCAAACACTCGGACTATAATAGAATGATTAAGGAAATTTCCAAACGGACTTGGAGATCCTGTCAATCCCGCAGCAATAAACGTCAACGATGCGATAACAACAAGAATAGTAATGAGCACCTTCATATCGATTATTTTACAGAAATAGTTACCACAAATTCTTTATCCGCAAACGTTTGCTTAATGCCAAAATCTTCCATATTTACACGTACAGTACTCTTGTATGATTCTGAAACAGCATCCCATTCAATAGGGAGTGTTGCTGGTTTTGAAACCCCTTTGATGGTGAGCGTGCCTTTTATTTCTGACGTCGTCCCCCCGGTAATCATAAATGATGCAGTGGGGTGCACGGCTACATCAAAAAAATCTTTACTTTTCAAATGTTCAACAAGCTTATCTGGGGTGGTAGCAATTGTCGCCATATCAAAAGTAACACTCCCACTAAAAACTCCTCTTGTGTGAGCAAGTGTAGATGCTTTAATTTTTACAGTACCGTCATGTTGTTTTCCTGGCCCATACCCAGTAAACGCAACAGTTATATTTTCATGAGAAACCAAAACACTAGGTGCAGTTCCCTCTTGTTCTTCAAAAGAAGTTTCAGTTGAAGTAGTTTCTGCCACTGATTCTGTTGCTGATGGAATAGCATCATCAGGCGAAGGGATTGATAATTTTACTCCCGCATAGACAAGAGCAAGAATGACAATAAGAATAAAAAGTTTTTTCATGATTTTCTAAAAATTATTTATTAATGGTTTTTCCTGTTTTGACCACATGATCAACAAGTGTGTAGGTATACCCCATTTCGTTATCATACCATCCCATCACTTTCACAAGGGTGCCACCCACCACACGGGTCATCTCAAGATCTGCAATCGATGCATGCCGTTCTCCTAAGATATCAGAGGAGACAAGCGGTTCATTTGTTACTGCAAAAATATTACTCCATCGAGGATCTTGTGCAGCTTTTGTAAGAATCGTATTTACTTCTTCAGCAGTCGTTTCCCTTTTTGAGATAAATGTCACATCAACAATCGACCCCGCAACCACTGGAACGCGGATGGATATACCATCAAATAGCCCTTCGAGTTCAGGAAACGCTTTTGTTACTGCAATTGCTGCCCCTGTTGAGCTAGGAACGATATTCTGAGCAGCTGCACGACCTTCACGAAGATCTTTTTTACTTGGGCCATCTACCAACGATTGTGAAGCAGTATATCCGTGTACGGTATTAAGAATCGCCTTTTCAATTCCAAGCGCTTCGTGCAAGATAGCAATCAATGGACTTGCAGCATTTGTAGTGCACGACGCATTTGAAGTGATCTCACAGGTACCAAATTTCTCTTCATTGACCCCTAAAAGAATAGTTTCTCCTTGCACACTTCCATCACTTCCCTTTGCAGGAGCTGAGATGACTACCTTTTTTGCACCTTGGTCAAGATGAAACTTCGCTTTATCGTACGCAGTAAAAAGTCCTGTCGATTCAACCACCACGTCGATAGCATGCTCTTTCCATGGAAGCTTTGTGGTTTCTTTTTCTGAAACAAAGGTTACTTTTTTTCCATCAATCACTATATTTTTTCCGTCATGACTGACGTCGTGATTCCATTTTTTATACACCGTATCATACTTGAGTAGATATGTCAGTGACTCCAAAGAGCCAAGGTCGTTCACTGCGACAATTTCTATTTCAGGTCGTTCCCAGGCTATCTTAAGAAATGCTCTTCCAATACGCCCAAATCCATTAATTGCTACTTTTATCTTTTGCATTGGACAAGTATAGCAAATAGAGAGAGCCCTGTAGAAACAGGGCCCGGAGAAGTGTGTTGACATCGTTTATGTGTTGTTTTACGAGCACACTACAAGACTCTCTTATAGCATTTCTTTTAACAACTTCAATGCAATCGTCGGATTTGCAGACCCCTTACTTTTTTTCATTATTTGCCCAACAAGTCCCTGGATGGCGGATTCTTTCCCTCCTTTATAATCAGCAACTATTTTTTCATTTTCTGAAATTACTTCTAAAACGACCGCCTTGAGCGCCTCTTCGTTGTTCTCCTGAAGCATACCGTGTTCCTTTGCGAGTGCTTTTGGAGAAGATGCGTTTTTTATAATCATTGCAAGCAAGTCTTTTGCACCTCGAGAAGTTACTTCATTTGCAGTTACCATCTCAATGAGCTCTGCAAAATGTGCTGGAGTAGGAAATGTTACTGCAGCTTCCTTTTTCATCAACCCAAGAAGATCTGAAATGATATAGTTCGCAACTGTCTGTGCTGAAGAAATGCTTGAAAGGTGCGCCACCACAGATTCAAAATATCCCGCAAGGAGTGAATCTTGTACAAACACTTCCGCATCCGCTTGTTTAAGCCCATAAGTAGCTACTAATCGTACTCGCTTCTCCCATGGAAGTTCTGGGAGTTCTTTTTTCATTTGTTCAATAGAAAATGCGCTGTGCAGTTTCATTTTTGGCAAATCAGGGTCTGGAAAGTACCGGTAGTCATGTGCATTTTCTTTTGATCGCTGAGAAAATGTGGTCTGTTTTGCTTCGTTCCACCCTCGCGTCTCTTGCACAATCTCATCTTGTCTCCCCGCCTCATAGAGCGCTTGCATCCGAGCAAGCTCATACTCAATTGCTTTTTCAACACTTTTAAATGAATTGAGGTTTTTTACTTCTACTTTTGTACCAAATGTGTGGGGATCGTCAGAGAGTGAAATGTTTGGTTCAACACGCATCTCTCCTTTCTCAAGATTGGCCTCAGAAACTCCAAGTGTTCGAAGGAGGAGTTGTAGTTCGCGAGCAAAATTTCCTGCATCTTGGGCGCTATGAATTACTGGTTCTGTTACAAGCTCCATAAGTGGTATTCCTGCACGATTGTAATCAACAAGAGAAAAATCTCCTCGATCATGTTTTGAGAGTCCTGTATCTTCTTCGAGATGGATTCGCGTGATCGCAAATCCATTGAGTGCTCCACCTGAGACAATTGGGTATTTATACTGAGAGATCTGGTACCCTTTTGGAATATCGGGATAGAAATAGTTCTTTCGATCAAATTCAGTGAAGTCTGCAATAGTTGAGCCGAGTGCAAGTCCAACCTTGATTACTGATTCGATTGCTTTCTTGTTTGCT
>CAZSQH010000005.1:18402-19571 GCA_964608655.1 uncultured Candidatus Saccharibacteria bacterium
TGCTGTTGGAAGCGTCCCGGGATGTGCCATACACACAGGACAGATATTTACATTTGGACGCATCTCATCAGGGTCGTTTTTGCACCCACAGAACATTTTGCTATTTGTCTTGAGCTCTGCGTGAATTTCAAGCCCAATCGTTGGATAGTATGTCTTTGACACCAAAAGAGTATACAGGAAGTCGTTTTTTGAACAAAAGAGATTATATTGACATTTTGTTTAAAATAATATATAATTTGTTTTGAAATTCATTGTTCAATACATAAAAAATTTCTTATGGCAAAAAACCAATACCGTCGCTTGCCTTCTATTGACCACAACGATATTGCAAACCTGGTCGCCCTAACCTCGGCATATATCAGGCCGAAAGTGGTAATCAAAGCAACAGGAAATACGACTCTCCCTATTCAAAAAGGGAGAAAGAAAAATCTTGATGAACTTGACGCTGAAGGTGGTATGAGAATCTTTTGCCACTAATCCAGCACAGCCCCCTCCCTTTTGAAAAAAGAGGTAGGGGGTTTCTTTTTTCCTTTATTGACTTTTTTAAAAATAAGAGTATCGTTTCAAGAAGTTCTTTCCAATCCATTTCTTCACTTCAAAATCCCATTGCACATGAGGCAAGACCAAACCAAGCAAACACCCAAACAAAAAACAGTGTTTGGGAAAAAAAGCAATCCGTTGAACCGCTTATTGTTTTCTAACAACAGCGGGAGTCATGAAAATGAAGAAGATATGGAAAATGATTACCCACACGCCGGTACACCTACAGAAACGCCGCAGAGCATTTTACGAACCCTTTTAGGGAATTGTAAGGTTTCTCACTTTGCCTTCGGTGCTCCTCGCCGGTTGGTGCGATGATTGTTGTGCACATGATTTTAAAAGGGTCCCTTTGGGGCCCTTTATTCTTTTAGTAGACGTAGTAGTTCATCTTTAAATGATTTCACACTAGTATCATCAAAGAGTGTGATTGCAAATACGTGTTCGTGTTTCTTTTTAAATTTTTTCATCATATCAGTAACCATCTCCGGAGTAGTTACATCTGTTTTTGTAAGTAAGATAACTTCTTTTTTTTCAGTAAGTCCTCTCCCATATTTTTCGAGCTCTGTACGAATTGCTTCATACGATTTCGTCATATTTTGTTGCTCAAATGAGACAAGATGGAGAATAAT
>CAZSQH010000006.1:0-4410 GCA_964608655.1 uncultured Candidatus Saccharibacteria bacterium
GATCCCTATTGTTACCAACTCATCAATTCAAGTACTTTTAAAACAATCCCCATCGACCATAGATGTGCTCCAACAAACGTTTAACCTTACCGACGAAGAGAAGTATCTTCTTCTCGAATCAGGAGTAGGAGAGGGTATCTTTTTTGCCGGATTAAAACACGTCGCGATAAAAATCATTGCTTCTTATACAGAAGATCAAATCATTACTTCTGACCCATCTCAGGTGATTTCTATTAGAAAAGCCCGCCAAGAATTTAGAGAACAACACGCGTAAAACGAATGGTATACTGCTATGGTATGCAATTACGCACCCTAGTAGCATTTTTCCTTGTAGGATTTTTCTTGTTACATCCTGTTGTGTTTGCTCAACAATCAACTATAGATCTCTCTATAGAAATGATTCCTGGAACCCCCTCTGCGGGGCAATCTGTGGTACTCGTTGCAAAAAGCTATGGGGTAAATCTCAACGAATCCCCTGTGAGTTGGACCTATGGGGGACGAACGATAGCCTCTGGTGTAGGAAAAACACGCATTAGCGTCATAGCACCAGAGAACGGTGCTGTTGCAACTGCAACCGTTACCGTAAGTGCTGCTGGTTTTGAAACCACTTCTGCAAGTATCACCCTAAACCCAGGAAGTATTGATATGCTTTGGGAAGCAGCAGATGCATATGTTCCCCCATTTTATAAAGGAAAAGCGATGCTTGCTCCTGGTGGGATATTTAGGGTAACCGCCATTCCCTCAGGAACAAACCCAAACCAGTCCGTATTTACATGGACAAGAAATGATTCAGTTATAGAATCATCTTCTGGGTATGGAAAATCAAGCATCACACTACAACACACTATTTTCAATGAGAGAGAAAAAATAATAGTGGATACACCTAGTGGTGCAGCAAAAGGAACTGGAATAATCACACTAACTCCTCGATCTCCTTGGCTAGTAGCCTATCAAAAAAAAGATGGGTACATAGATTATGCAAATGGAACTCTTAATCAAATCAGGATAAAGGGAGCAGGATCAATTGTACGGTTTGAACCATACTTTTTCTCTGTTGCATCAAGTATTTTAAGAGATCTCTCCTTTGAAATAAAAAATAATGATGAACAGGTTTATGGAGATGACGCTGTAAATGAAATCGCCATTACTCATCCAGAAAAAACAGGAGAGAGCACCCTTTCTGTTGGAGTTGCCCCTATTGAGTATGGTTTACAAAACTTAAAAAGAAATTTTACTGTTATCTTTGAATAATGAACCTGTTTTATTTTCATGATTAAATGTGTCACATCTTTTGTTCGATTTGTTATTTGCCCATTTATTATTTTTTTATTTATTTCCAGTGAACTCCATGCTCAAAACGTTCCTTTTTCTCTTTCGAAATTAGAATTTTTTTCGAGAAACAACTTCGTCGTCATCGCAGGTAAGCTAGATCCTGTAAAACACCCTGATTTTGCTCAATTTAAAGTAGCAATCGAATACTCTCCAAGCGCACCCTATACTACAGATCCATTAAAAACACCTCCAGATTCAAAACCAATTCAAGCAGTAAAAAAACCAGAGAAACAAGCACCTTTTGGGGTAGGGGAAGGTGGTGCGTACTATTTTCATATCGGAAACCTCACTCCAAATACAAAATACTATTATAGACAAGTGGTTGAATCTCCGAGTGGAGAGAAACAATATTTTCCTGCAGTATTTAACTCAAGCAAGGGAGAAATATTTGAAACAAAAGAGAGTGTTGCAAATGATTTTGAAAGGAGAAGCTATCGATTGCTCGCGCCTCTGCCGGGACTCTCGGTACTCCTTGACCCAAGTTTGTGTCAGGAACAAATTGCCGCAGGGAAGGTGAGTCCTGATAACCCGTTTTGTAACAAAGATGATCCAGGAGGATTTAATGGATTTTTGAACTACATGTTCACCATACTCATTGGGTTATCTGCTGTGCTCTTAGTGCTCCGTATTATCTTTGAAGGCTATCAATACATTGTCACTGACGTACCGTTTTTAAAATCAAGTGCCAAAAGCAAGCTCATGGAAGGAGTATTTGGACTGCTCCTTGCTCTAACTGCATACCTCATCCTCAACACCATTAATCCAAAGCTAGTGGAGAATGAGATTGCACTGGAGGGGATTACGCTTGAGGTTGAGGAATCTCTTGCTATTGCATTTTCTCGATACGATCAAAGTTCTGGTCCGCTCACCCCTGAACAGATAAAAGAAATGCGCGTGCAGTATGGAAAACAGTGGGATATCATAAAAACAGTGTACATCCCTGCTCGAGACGCAGCACTTCCAAACATGTCAAAAGGAGTTAAGACACTTATTACCGCACATACCACCTTTGAAGGATTTAAGCCTGGAACATGTTCTTGGAGAACAAACAACCCTGGAAATATCGGGAATACAGACTGTTCCCAAGGACAAACAAAAACGTTCCCCACACTTGCTGACGGAATCAAAGCACAATATGACCACTTTGTTCCTATTGCATTAAACAAAAGTAATAACTATAAAATTGGTACTCGTTACAACCTTCCTAAAGTTCAAGATAGTGGGGTGTGGTACCCGGGAGTGGATATCAATACATACAACGGCACCTTGCAACACTATCTATGGCGATATGCAGCAGGAACACGCCCACCCAAAGATGGTGTTGCTTACAAAGGATATAATAACTATATAAGTTTCATTATTTCTTTCTTTAAAAAAGAAGGGATGATTGTTGGTCCAAATACGCTCATGTCGGATATATACAACATGAAATAATCTCCTGTAGTACAATAAACAATATGGCGCGAGCTGTTGCTACTTTTTTAATTTCTCTTTCCTCTTTTTTATTTTTCATACACTTATCAGTTTTTGCAGGTGATCCCTTTTCGTTATCTCCCCTAAAGTTCATGTCGGGGAAAAACTTCGTCGTCATCGCAGGTAAGCTAGATCCTGTAAAACACCCTGATTTTGCTCAATTTAAAGTAGCAATCGAATACTCTCCAAGCGCACCCTATACTACAGATCCATTAAAAACACCTCCAGATTCAAAACCAATTCAAGCAGTAAAAAAACCAGAGAAACAAGCACCTTTTGGGGTAGGGGAAGGTGGTGCGTACTATTTTCATATCGGAAACCTCACTCCAAATACAAAATACTATTATAGACAAGTGGTTGAATCTCCGAGTGGAGAGAAACAATATTTTCCTGCAGTATTTAACTCAAGCAAGGGAGAAATATTTGAAACAAAAGAGAGTGTTGCAAATGATTTTGAAAGGAGAAGCTATCGATTGCTCGCGCCTCTGCCGGGACTCTCGGTACTCCTTGACCCAAGTTTGTGTCAGGAACAAATTGCCGCAGGGAAGGTGAGTCCTGATAACCCGTTTTGTAACAAAGATGATCCAGGAGGATTTAATGGATTTTTGAACTACATGTTCACCATACTCATTGGGTTATCTGCTGTGCTCTTAGTGCTCCGTATTATCTTTGAAGGCTATCAATACATTGTCACTGACGTACCGTTTTTAAAATCAAGTGCCAAAAGCAAGCTCATGGAAGGAGTATTTGGACTGCTCCTTGCTCTAACTGCATACCTCATCCTCAACACCATTAATCCAAAGCTAGTGGAGAATGAGATTGCACTGGAGGGGATTACGCTTGAGGTTGAAAACATAGAAGGAGACACGATTGCTGGAACCATTGGGTATAGAAGTTATATATCTTCTGGTAAACCAGGAAATGGGGTTACTGGATATGATTTTAGTAAAGCAACATTCCCTAATGGAATTATATGTCCAGCAAAAAATATGGGCCAAGGAGATATTGCTACTATTGCAAAAAGTTTCATTGGAAAGATAACGTATGCCCAACTTGAACCTCCCCCAAAAGGACCACGTGGAACACCTGCGCCTAATGGTTATTTTTTCTTGGACTGTAGTTCATATGTCACCACTGTCCTTAAATGTGCCGGAATAAACCCCCCCGCATACGCAGTAACAACACAATTATTTTTGAATGCTGAACCAACAACAACTGAAAGAGTACTTGTTCAAAATGGGATAGGGTATATAAATGGTATCGCATTAAAACCTGGAGATCTCTTAGGGTGGAAGGATACCGATAGAGTTTCTTGTAAAAAAGGAGGTGGTTGTTCTGGTCATGTTGTTATGTATATAGGAGGTGGACAAGTTATTGATTCTCACGGAGGAAAAGGAAGAAATCCTGGTCAATCTGTTACCGGCCCATTTAGTTTGGAATATTATAAAAAACAAATTCGGTGGGTAAAAAGAATATAAATTTTCATAGTACAATATGACTATGCGACGACTCCTTATAATTATAATCATTCTCACTCTTATCGCTGGAGGGGTGTGGTTTTTCTTTTTTAAAGACACACAAAATGACTCACAAAATCCTGGAGAA
>CAZSQH010000006.1:4420-16443 GCA_964608655.1 uncultured Candidatus Saccharibacteria bacterium
GATTGTTTCGATCAGTATTCCCTCTAGTAAATAGAGGTGGTTCAAACACAGAAAGCGCTACTGTTTCTTTTGTTGAAAATACAGAAGAAAACAATTCTCCTCTTAAAAAAATCATAGCTTCTCCTGTTGCTGGAGTAACTGCATATACTATTTCTCGAGAAGTAAGTATTCCTTCGGATGATCCCAAAAAACCTCCCACAAAGGAAACAGTTGTTGAGCGTATTGTCCGATTTGTTTCTCGTTCAAATGGCTACGTATATGAAATAAAAAATGAAGGAAGACCCCTTCAAATAACAAATACCTATATCCCAAACATTTATGAAGCGTTTTTTGTAGATGCAGGAAGTACTGCGATTGTACGTTTTCTAAGAAACAATTATCGAACCATTGCAACCTATGCTATTCCTATCCCTTTACAAAATCCTGATGGATCCAGAACCCAAAAACAAGGCGTTGCTTTTCCAGATGGAATAACCTCTATTGCGCCATCTCCAAGCACAACCTCACTGTTATGGAAATCGACAAATGGAGGTGATGCAGTTATTGCAAGTAGTAGCGCTCTTGGGTTGGCAAAAAAAGAGCTGTACCGAAGTCCTTTTCATGAATGGTTAGTACTCCCAACAAACACTGTTTCTTATATTCAAACAAAAGCATCTGGGCAAAGCGATGGCTTTTTATACGCAATAAACCAAAACAAACAGCTTTCTAGAGTATTGGGAAACATACGAGGACTCACTGCTTCAGTAAGTCCAAAAGGAAACTTTGTGATCTATTCAGAAAGTATTAATAGTAGTTTCGTTACGAAACTCTTTTCACAAAAGGATGGGACGACAAAACAACTTCCTGTCGCAATTTTACCTGAAAAGTGCATCTGGTTAGCAAATGAGGATTTGTTCTGTGCTGGAAGCAACAACATACAACCAGGGACGTACCCTGATGTTTGGTATGCGGGAACAGTAGCGTTTACTGATAATTTTTATCGTGTCTATGCACAAGCTGGTGTTATTGATACTCTTTTCGAGCCAACAGTGGAACTTGTCGATGCGGTTACGCTCGCTGTAGATGAGGCAGCGAACACGCTCTATTTTATAAACAAAACAGATGGTTCACTTTGGCAACTTCGTTATGATAGCTAAACTTTTGGTTGTAACTTCTTTTTTAAATATAACTCCTGACCAATAGAGAATAGGTTTGCAACAACCCAATAAAGTGACACCGCCGATGCAAGTGTTTGAGCAATAAGAACAATCACTACAGGAAGCACATATTTTGTTTGAATAGAAAGACTTTTTGTAAGTTGCGCTTGAAACCCTTGAGGTGAACCAGAAGGAGTAGGTGGTTTTGGAGCAAGAAATGCTTGGATTGCCTGGGTAACCCCAGCAAGAATAGCAAGGGGAAGAAACGGTTTTGTAATATCAATAAGCCCCAAAAGAGTGTTTTGTAGTCCTTCGGTTGATAAAAATGAATAGAGGTGTGTTGGTTGATAGATGCCTCGTATAAATACATAGTAGAGGGCAAATAAAATAGGGAGTTGGATAATTATATATAAACATCCAGAAAAAGGGTTTATGTTTTCTGCTTTATACAGAGCAAATGTCTCTTTTGCTTCCGCCTCTTTTGATAACCCTTTTGCCTTTATTTCATTTATTTTTGGTTCAAGAAGACGCATTTTATATTGACTTGCAATGCTTTTTCTTGAAAGAGGAAAGAGAAGTAGGCGTATAAGCACTGTAAGAAGCACCACCGCAATTCCTACATCTTTTAGAGTAATGTGCTGAGCAATGAAAACAAGCCCATTATAGATAGGCTCATAAATAACTGTGTCCCATAAAAATTTCATTTTTCAATTGTAGCACAAGCGTGATCGCCTCTATGGCATATCTACCTGGGGATCGTTTTTTGGGTGACATCTGCGCACCCTGTTGCTAATCATTTTTATTGCTTTTATAAAAGAATATTTTTTAAAACACTCAATACCGTAAGACGAGCATATACAACTTGGTTGAGGATATCCTGGAATAAAACGAAGTACCCCAAGAGAGGGGGAGAGTGTCACTTGGTATATTTTTATAAAAAATATACCAAGTATGTTAGGAAATTTTTTTAACAATTTCGTTAAATAGCTCTTGTGTTTTTTTAAAATCATAGCGATATGCTTGTTTTGAAACATAAAAAACGGCACTTATAGGAAGATCTACCTCTCGAAATAGCGTATAGAGTATTCTTCGTGTTTTATTTCTTTTTATTGCTAATTTCTCGTGTTTACTATTTGTAACAATAGCTATCCTTTTTCCTTCTTTTTTATACTTTATTGTTCCGAGCTGGTTATAACTATTCTGAAGGGTTTTGTTTTCCAAAAACCCTTTTAATTCTGAGGTGCTAAAACGATTATTTCTAGAAAGCACAATGTGTTTAGGTTAAAAACCCTTAAGCTGACAACACCACTCGGCCTTTTCGACGTCGAGCAGTAAGCACTTTTCTTCCATTTTTTGTCTTTGTGCGCCCAAGAAACCCGTGTGCTTTTGCTCGTTTTCGTCTCTTTGGTTGGTAAGTAATTGACATAGTAGGGCAACTATACACAAAAAAGATAGTTTAATCAAGTCCTTTATTTTAAGGGGTAATTAACATTATTCACATATTATTAACACTTTCCACAAAAGCAAAAAAGTCTGTATGATAGAGAGCATGGAAGAAACCAACATCCTTTGGAACAACTGTTTGCAAGATATAGAACCTCAGGTAACAAAAGCTAATTTTGGAACATGGTTCAAAAATACACACATAGTAAAAATTGAGGATGGTATCGTTTTTATTGGCGTTCCTAATGAGTTTGTAAAAGAATGGATGCTCACAAAGTACCAAAAAATGATTTTAAAATCTCTAGTAGATCAAGCAGAGTATGTCCGTGGTGTTGATTTTATTATTAGTCGATTTAATCCTGATACAGAAAAAAAGCAAACACCTTCTTTTACTCCAGGAGACACACCGTCTCTTCCTCTTTCTGATATCTATATAAACAGAGATGACAACCTTAACCCAAGATACACGTTTGATAAGTTTGTTGTTGGTCCATTTAATGAACTTGCCTATGCTGCTGCGCAAGCGGTAATTAAACGTCCTCAAAATGCTTATAACCCATTATTTATTTATGGGGGGAGTGGTCTTGGAAAAACACACCTCATTCAAGCAGTGGGGAATGAGATAAAGAAATTATTCCCTGATAAAAAAGTTCTCTACACAACACTTGAAAAGTTTTCAAATGATTATGTTATATCTGTACAAAACAACAGGCAACAACAATTTAGAGATAAGTACCGAAAATACGACGTACTTATCATTGATGATATCCAGTTTATATCAACAAAACAAAGTACTCAAAATGAATTATTTCATCTCTTTAATACTCTCTATGAACAAGGAAAGAATATAATTTTTTCATCAGATAAACACCCCAACCATATTATTGGTATCGAAGATCGCTTAAAAACTCGTTTCAATGCAGGGATGACTATTGATATCCAAGAGCCGGATATGGAATCTCGTTTAGCTATTGTGAGAGAAAAGAACACTCAGATAAATATTCCTATTCCTGAGGAAACACTTATGTATATTGCCTCATCAGTTACTAGTAGTATTCGAGAACTTGAGGGGGTACTTAATATTATTAGTATGCACGCTGATATAAAACAAAAACCAGTAAACCTTAGTGAGGTTAAGGTTTTAATAAAAAACAGTATCAAACCAAAAAAAATAATTTCTGTAGACGCAGTCGTGAAATCTGTTTCTGATTATTATAATCTTGACGAGCGGGTTATTTATGAAAAAACAAGAAGGAAAGAAATTGTTCGAGCCCGACAAATGATTATGTTTGTGCTTCGTGAAGATTTTAATGAATCATATCCATCAATTGGAGCAAAGTTAGGAGGAAAAGACCACACTACTGTTATTCACTCATATGAAAAAATTAAACATGATCTTACTACAGATCCTCATCTTATGAAGGAATTAGAAGATATTCGTATCTTGTTTAAATGATGTGGAAATAACTGGGAATAAGTATGAGTAATTTTAGAAAAAATAATTTTAGAAAAAATATATGAAAAAACATGAAACACAATCCACAACAACATTTTATAAAAAAACATTACTATGTAACCTTAAAAATACTTTTTCCCCAATCCACACAGTACTATTACTAAATAATATAAATAAATTATAAATACTATGAATATAGAATGTAGTGTAGAAAAACTAAAAAATGGAATTATTCTTGCAGATAGAATGACTGGTAAGAATCTTACATTACCTATACTGCATGCTATTTTATTAAAAGTGGAAGAAAAAACACTAACCATTCAATCAACAAATCTTGCAGTAGGTATTCGTGTAAGTATTCCAGTAAAAGTTATTTCTGAAGGGGTGGTTCTTGTAAAAGGAGATGTTATTGCTAATGTGTGTAATCATTTAGATAGTAATGACACGGTAACTATAACAATGGAAGGGGAAAATTTATTACTAAAAACAAAAAAAACAAAAACAATTATAAAATGTTTACCATATGAAGATTTTCCAACACTTCCAACTGTTGAAGGTGAATCATTTCAAATAGAACCAACAGTATTATTAGAAGGAATACGATCTGTTTATTTTTGTGCAGCAACAACAGAAATAAAACCAGAAATAGCAAGTATTTTTATTTATAGTGATAATAGTTTTCTATATTTTGTAGCAACAGACTCTTTTCGATTAGCAGAAAAAAAGATAAAAGTAAAAAATATACCTGATATATCAAAAATACTTATTCCATATAAAAATATTAGTGATCTTCTTCGTGTGCTTGATATTCTTTCTGGAACCATTTCTGTTTCCTTTAATAAAAATCAACTATCAATAGAAGGAAATGGTGTTTATTTTACTTCACGACTTATAGATGGAGCTTTTCCAGATTACCACCTTATTGTTCCAAAAGAAGAAACAACAAAAGTGGTAATGATGAAGCAAGAATTTCTCAACACCCTTCGATTAGCAACTGTTTTTTCTGATAAATTCTTTCAAGTACTTCTTGGTATTTCAAAAATAAATAAAAAATTAACAGTTGAGTCTAAAAATACAGATATTGGATCTAGTGAAGCGTCACTGGATGCAGTAATAGAGGGTGATGATATAGAAATAAGTCTTAATTTAAAATATATTTTAGATGTATTTCAAGCTATTAATGGAGATAGTATCCTATTGTCATTTACAAAAATAAATAAACCAATTCTTATAAAAAGTGTTCAAGATGATTCATTTTTATACCTTCTTGTTCCAACAAATAGATAATCAATGTCATTATTTAATTCATTACTATCTAAAATAGAAGAAAGGTTAAATGGAAATCAAAAAACTCTAGATGAAGTGTCATCCACGATTTCCTCTATAGTGAAAGTTTCTATTCCATCAAATAAACTAATTATAAAAAACGGAACTCTTTTTTGTAATAGTTCTCCAACAATAAAAACGGAGTTACTTATTAAAAAAGAAAAGATTTTAAACGAGCTAAAAATGAAAGGAATCACAATCCACACTATTGTGTGAACTCAATCTTTTTTGTTTCTGTGTGTTTATTAAACACACTATCAGTGACCACCACCTTAATAAAAGCAGTACCTGGTTGATATCCGTACTCCTTTGGCCTTAAAGTAAAGCGAAAAGGACTTGATGATAGTGTGGTGAGATAGTTTTCATTAATAAAAATATCTACTGATTTAATAGGATGCTCACTATCAGAGTTAATTGTTATTGTTTTTGTATCAAGTACACCCATTTTTACAGGTAACCCGCTTATAGTTACTGAAGCACTGTCCCCTGTGTGCAGGGTGTCATACCCGTCAGGGATATCATTTTCTGTAACAACACCATAGGTTGCTTTATTTTTTTCCCACCATGATTGCACTGGAGGATTCCATAACCTAAATTGTGGATCATTTTCAGGGTTTTTAGGAGACGGACCTCGAGGGTTGTCTTTATCAACCCAAAAGAGAATATCTTGAATATTTGTAATAGTTCGCTCTTCTTTTGATTCTGGTGGTGTGTTTTCCGTTGCACGAAGCCCTGTAATGGTATCTATTTCAACAACACTATTTCCCATCCAGTTTCCGCGAAGTATTGGTTTTAATGAATCAAACTCTGGGTCAGGGAGTGGTTTTTCAAACAAAGGAGCTGGTGTTTCTGTTAACACATCCGTAAAAAACTTTTTCCATATAGGACCCGATACTGCAGCCCCACCACTACGCATAGGCTCATTTCTATTGTTTCCTGACCATACACCGACTGCAAGAGTAGGGGTGTATCCAATAATCCACGCATCACGATCATCGTTTGTTGTTCCTGTTTTTACTGCAACACCAGGAATGGTAATTGATGATCCAAACGTAGGGGTGCGTGCAACTGGGTCACTTAACACATCATTAATAGTAAGCGCTGCGTTTTTATCAAACACATCAATAGGTGTTGGTTCATATTTTTCTATTACATCACCACGTCTATCTGTTATTTCCAAAATACCAACAGTAGGGTTTCTGGTTCCACTGTTTGCAAACACTCCATATGCTCCCACCATATCAAGCAAGGTTACTTCACCACCTCCAAGTACCAAGGAAAGTCCGTACTGATCTTTTGTCCCAAGATTAAGACCAAGGTCTCGTCCTGTTTTTAATGCATCTTCTAAACCTACAAGATAAAGGAGTTTTACAGAGGGGATATTTCTTGATTCAGCAACAGCGCTACGAAGACTAATAGGTCCTTTAAATTTTCCATCAAAATTTCCAGGATGATAACAATTTTCATCAGTGTTATCAGGGAGAGGTTCTGTAATAGCGGGGCAGTTTGTTGAGAATTCTGTTGGAACATCAAATAGTACCGTTTCAGGAGGGTATCCTTCCGCAAAAGCGGTTGCATAAACAAATGGTTTGAATGAAGAACCAGGCTGTCGAGGAGCTGTTGCAACATTAAAAGCACCATCTATTTCTTTATCAAAATAGTCTTTTGACCCAACCATGGAGAGGATTTGCCCTGTTGATGGATCAATCGCCACTAAAGCTGAATTTGAAGCCTTATAGCGGGTTTTATTACTCTCCGCGTATTCTTTAAGCGCTTCTTCTGCTTTTGTTTGTATTGAAAAATCAAGGGTTGTTTTTATGGTAAACCCCTCTGATTCCATAACCTCCTTACCGTACTTTTGCTGTAATTGATCGAGAATGTAAAAAACAAAATGAGGCGCTTTTATACTATTACTTGCGTCAACATTAAATACCACCTCTTCAGAGAGTGCTTTCTCAGCAGTAGTATCGTCGATGTACCCATGTTCTTTCATTTTTCTTATAACAAGATTTTTTCTTTCAGTGAGTTGGTCTTTGTGTTTTCCAAATGGTGAATAATATGTCGGAGCGGGCATCATTGCCGCAAGATAGGCAGCTTCTGCAACTGTAAGTTCAGAGGATTTCTTTTTAAAAAATGCGAGAGATGCTTCTTCAACACCGTAAATAGTACTTCCGAAGGGAGCATCGTTAAGATATATTTGTAAAATTTGATCTTTTGTAAAATGACGCTCAAGTTTTAATGCAAGCACCCACTCTTTAAATTTTCGAGCCACTGTTTTTTTATTATTTAAAAGAGTATTTTTTATTATTTGTTGGGTAATAGTAGATCCTCCTTGGGAAAAACTACCACTGAGCACGTTTACTGCAATTGCTCGTATAATAGAAGTTGGTCTAATCCCTTTGTGTGTATAAAAGTGAGCATCTTCTATAGCAACAACGGCATGTTGGATGTTTTTTCCCATTGATTCCAAAGGAATTTCTGTACGTCGTACTGACTGATGAATATCGTATAAAACAATCTCACCTGTTCGATCGGTTATTTTTGAAGAATTTGCAATTTTTCGAGCTTCAAATGTTGAAATATCTGGAAGTCGAATAAGACTTGCCCAAACAAGAATTCCCCCACAAAAGACAAAAAAGAAAGCCAAAAGAGAAAATACGGTTTTTTTCCAAGGAACAAGCTTTTTTCTTTTTTTATGAGAATTCATAGGGATGGGTATTGTGTCTAGTAATCATAATAATAAAACAGCAAAACACAATACCAAAGGTAGCGCTCTCTATCAAGAGGATGTTGCGTGATACAATATCGATAATGAATAGGGACGATCAAATTAATACCATTATTACAAAGGGTGTCGAACAGATACTTCCCAGTAGTGAATTTTTAAAGACAAAACTATTAAAAAACGAAAGACTCACTCTTTACTGTGGGTTTGACCCAACAGCACCAACGCTTCATATTGGACACGCGATTCAGCTTCGTAAGTTGCGACAATTTCAAGAGCTTGGGCATGAAATCATTTTTTTAATAGGTGATTTTACCGCTCGTATTGGAGATCCAACAGATAAACTTGCAACACGGGTACAACTTTCTGAGAGAGAAGTAAAAAAGAATCTTCGCTTATATAAACAACAAGCAAGCGCGTTTATTCGTTTTAGTGGGAAAAATGCAGCCAAAATAAAATATAATAATCGATGGTTACGAAAACTTCGTTTGGAAGACATCATTACACTTGGGACATACGTCACTGTTGACCAAATGCTCAAGCGAGACATGTTTGTTAAAAGAGCAACTGAAGAAAAGCCAATATATCTTCATGAGTTTTTTTACCCACTTATGCAAGGATACGACAGTGTTGCAATGGGGGTTGATGGTGAAGTTGGGGGAAACGATCAATTATTCAACATGATGATGGGGCGCCAACTTTTAAAACAGATAAAAGGAAAAGAAAAATTTGTGGTAACTACAAAACTCCTCGAAGATGCAACAGGAAAGAAAATGGGGAAAACGGAAGGAAACATGGTTGCACTTACTGATACTGCGGAAGACATGTTTGGAAAGGTAATGAGTTGGCCAGACGGCTTCATTGAGCGTGGTCTTGAACTTTGTACAGACATGAAGAACAATGAAATTGTTGATTTTTTCAAGGAAGTTACTCACCCAAAAGATCAAAAAATAAAGCTCGCCTTTGAAATTGTAAAATCTGTTCATGGAGAGGTGCTTGCAGAAAAAGCAAAGCAACATTTTGAAAATGTATTTAAAGAAAAACACATTCCTGAAATGGTTCCCGCTCTCACACACGCTCCCACATTAAAAGAAAGTCTTATGCTCTCTGGTGCTGTTTCATCAATGTCAGCACTAAGACGTCTTGTAGAAGATGGTGCGGTAACAAGTGCTATCACAGGAAAAACTTTTGAATTAAAAGACCTTAACAGTCCACCGCAAAAAGATGTTATCAAAATAGGAAAAAAGGATTTTTGGAAAATTCTTTAAAGTCCAAATAATTCACCAAGTTTTTTTGACCAATATCCCTGTAGGGTGTTTACCACAAGAAAAGAAGGAATAAAAAGCAATGAGACAACAATAAAAAGAGTAAACTCCCACACCCCATTGAGTACTTTTCCTATAATAGAAAAAAAAGTATCCATGAGCGCATCCTAACAGATAGGTTCTTTTTGTAAAAGGTGACGAAAGCTTGTTTTTATTGTCTTTAAATAAGGATGGAACACGTACGTGGTACCATGGTGGTATGACCATTGTTATTGCTGGCGGAAGTGGATTTATTGGAACGGAACTTTCAAAAGCACTTCTCTCGAAAGGGCACACTGTCATTGTTATTGACATAAAAGGGCCTACACTTACCCATGAACGACTGTTTTACATTCCCTGTAATCTGGAAACAAACACACTCCCCTTTAATGTGCTTGAGCGAACCGATGCAATTATTAATCTTGCGGGGATAAGTATTGCAGGAAAGTGGACCGCAGCATTTAAAGACGCTATCTATCGCAGTAGGGTACAAGCAACAAAAAATCTAGTAGAAAGCTTGAAGCAGACAGCAACAAAACCATCTATTTTTATCAGTGCATCAGCGTCTGGATATTATGGAGCGTCAGAAGAAGTGCTTAACGAACGATCCCCCAAGGGAAACACCTTTCTTTCTGATGTTGTTGATGCGTGGGAGAAAGAGGCGCTCCAAGCAGAACACTTAGGCTCTCGAGTTGTTATTGTTCGCACTGCGCCAGTGTTTGGAAAAAAAGGATTTTTGTACCCACTGTGGAAGATGAGTCGTTTTCATATTCTCACCAGTGTCTACAAGCGCAACTTTTCTATGTCATGGATACACATTAATGATATTGTACGTATTTATATTTTTGCCCTCGAAACAAATACACTACAAGGGGTGGTCAATGCGGTAGCTCCCATAGGAATAGAACATAAAACACTTTTAAAAATAATCGCAAAAGAAACAAAATCATTACGCGTTGGTACACTTCCATTTGGGAAAATATTTTTCGGAGCACTTCTTGAAGAAACAGGAATCACACAAAACATTACCCCTCAACGACTACTTGATAAAGGGTTTGAGTTTGCCTTTACTGATGTAAAGGAAGCAATTAAGGCGATACATCATGCAAAGAGTTGATAGCACAGTAAAAGGATGGGAGCACTACGAGCTTATTGATTCAGGTGAAGGTAGAAAGCTTGAGCGTTTTGGTGAAATGATACTTGACCGACCAGATCCTCAAGCGTTGTGGAGTAAGACATTTCTACAATCATGGCACGAGGCAGATGCTCAATTTACATGGTCCGCGTCAGGAGAGAAGTGGAAGCTAAAGAAAGGGATAAAGGATTTTTGGAAATTACAGTATAAAGATATGTTGCTTAATCTTTCTTTTGGTAAGTTTAAACACATTGGAGTTTTTCCAGAACACAGACAGCAATGGGACAGTATTGTTGATATTTGTAAGGCAAACAAAGAGATAAGAGTACTCAATCTTTTTGGGTACACAGGAGCCCTTTCTATTATCGCTGCACAACATGGTGCAAAAGTTACACACATTGATGCCTCAAAACAAACCATTGCAACAGTAAAACAAAACAACAGTGATTCAGCACTTTCTCCACAGGCAATTCGTCTTGTCTGTGAAGACGCATTGAAGTATGTAAAACGATTGATTCAAAGAGGGGAACAATTTGAAATTGTTGTGATGGACCCACCCGCGTTTGGCCGGGGACCAAAAGGAGAGATATGGAAAATTGAAGAAAAATTAATGACACTTCTTTCCCTTATCCCACAACTTTTATCAGAAAAAGCACAGACAGTATTGCTTAATGGATATGCGTCTGGGTACTCTGCACGTTCTTTTGGAGAACTTCTCTCTGATGCGTTGAAAGAAAAGAAGGGGACTATTGTTTATGGGGATGTTGGCATTCAACAACAAAATACAAACAGAGTACTTTCGACTGGTATTTATGCGCAATGGAAAGTATAAGGTGATCATCGTGCTATACTCGTTCTTTTATGAAACGAACACCACTTCCAAGGAATGTATTAAAGGTAAAAAGAGGAATAAACGGTCTTGGTCTTTTTACAACTATCCCTATAAAGAAAGGAACGTATATTATTGAATATACAGGAAAGTTGCTTACTGCAGATCAGGCAAATGAAAAAGGAGGACAATATTTGTTTGAAATCAACTCTCGATGGACTATTGATGGGTCAACAAGGAGCAACCTCGCACGATATATTAACCACTCATGCAGACCAAACTGTGAAAGTGACACTAATGAAAGAAAAAAGAAAATCACTATTACTGCTATAAAAAATATACAACAAGGAGAAGAGCTCACCTATGACTACGGAAAAGCATTTTGGAATGATTATATAAAACCAAAAGGATGTCGATGTGTGAAGTGTAAAGAAAAAAAATAAACGCCCCATTGGGGCGTTTATTTATGCTTCGTTAAATTCTCCATAAGGATCCATCTCGCGCATGACCGAAAGATTGAGATAGGTCTCATCTTCTTCCTCTTCCTCTTTATAAGGGTCAACTTCGTCGTCAAGAAGTCCAATTTCAGAATCGACTTCCGTATCAACTAACGACTCATCGAGAGGTATTTGATCTTCATCTGGCATATCCTACTTTTTATTTTTTATT
>CAZSQH010000006.1:16453-18586 GCA_964608655.1 uncultured Candidatus Saccharibacteria bacterium
CTTCACAAAAGAATTACCTTGTATGACAATAGTTGTAACATACCTTTTTAAAATAACGCAAGTCCTTTTTGTGGATTACAAACCATTCTTTATTTTTGTATGTAAACGAAGTGTTTGTAGTGCGGTTACTCCCAATGCAATTGCATCAAGCTCGTCATCAATTTTGTCTTGTATATTTATTTTCAAACTCAACCCTACCATTTTTTGCACCTGTTCTTTTGATGCGTTCCCAACACCAGTCATAGAAAGTTTTACCGCTTGAGGTGAAATTTCTAAGACAGGTAGTTGTTTTTTTGCAGCGAGTAAAAGTACTACCCCGCGGGCTTCAGCAACTTTTATGGCAGTTTTTTTATTTACTGAGAAAAAAAGTGTTTCAAGTGCCATGGTGCTAGGGTTCCATTGTTTTATAAAACCCTCGAGCTGGTCATAGACATGCAAGAGTCGATCACTGTGTGATGCTTTTTTATTGGTTACGATACAGGTTGAATATGTAATCCGAGGAGAATCATCTTGCTAGACATTAGCATGACGACAACGATCGTACCCTGGGTCTACTGCAAGTAACCGCATATTACTGTTGTTTTAAATATTCTTTTCCTTTTTCAGAAAGGACTCGACCTCGAGGAGTTCGTTCGATAAATCCTATTTGAATGAGGTATGGTTCAATAACATCTTCAATCGTACCTTCATCTTCTCCTGTTGCTGCTGCAAGATTTTTTATTCCCACGGGACCACCAGAAAACTTATCTTTAATTGCAAACAAAATAGAACGATCTCCCGCTGAGAGTCCATATCTATCAAGTCCTAAAAGATCAAACGCTTCCTCAATTGAGCTGTGATCAATTTCTTTTTGATGCATTTGCGCATAATCACGTACTCGACGAAGGAGGTAGTTTGCAATGCGGGGTGTTTTTCTGCTCCGGGTTCCAATAAGCGGTAAGTGTTCCTTTGGAACATTGACCGAGAGTATGTTTGCAGATCGGGAAAGAATAGTTTCTATTTCTTTATCTGTATAAAAGTCGAGTCGAAAGGTTCCTCCTGAGAATCGCGAACGAAGTGGAGATGACACCATACCAAATCGAGTAGTTGCACCAAGAAGTGTAAATGGAGGAAGTTCGAGCTGAATAGTACGAGCTGACGGACCTTTCCCGATCATAATGTCGAGTTTTCCTGTTTCCATAACAGGGTAGAGCACCTCTTCGATTGCTTTATTAAGACGATGTATCTCATCAATAAAGAGCATATCTCCTGGTTGGAGATTCGTGAGTACCGCCGCAAGATCTCCCACGCGCTCTATTGAAGGACCAGAGGTTATTCTTAATGTTGCTCCGGTTTCTTTTGCAATGACATGTGCGAGTGTTGTCTTTCCGAGACCTGGTGGTCCATAAAAAAGGACATGTTCTGGGCTGTGCCCGCGCGCTTTTGCTGCTCCAATAAGGATAGAAAGATTTTTTTTGATTGTTTCTTGTCCAACATATTCACTAAACGAACTAGGGCGCAACACATTGTCTGAAAACTGATCGTCTGGTGCTGGTGATGATGAAATAGGGGGAGTACTTGACATATTTTTTATATATGCTACACTGGTACCGAGTGGAAAACAGGAGCAATAACTCTTTCATTCTACACTAAATATTTCTTTAAGAAGGTATTAATCTCTAAGCAGTCAGCCCATGTGGTTCTAGGTGTACGCGCAGGACGTTCTGGTTTCGACTGGGGCTATCCTACAACTATTCTTTACTTGTATCTATATATTTACAAGGACTGTTTAGAGATTAATACTTTTTTATTTTTGTTCTTCAAGATCTACCACAGAAGCTACTTCTGAAAAATCTGTGAGTCCTTGGAGAATTTTTACTAACCCATCTTCTCGCATATCCAGTGTCCCTTGCTTGTCAGCAAGCGTTTTTATTTCTCGTTCTGTTGGCTCTTTCATGATAATCTTTTCGATTTCACTATCCATTTGAATACATTCAAATACTCCGATTCGCCCTTTGTAACCAGTGTTGTTACATTTTTCACACCCTTTTACTCCCCATAGTTTTGTGACGTCACGTTTCACTCCAAACTGTTCCATGTTTTTTCCATTTGCAACTGCGGCATCCCAGATTGTTTCAACGTGTTTCTTTTCCT
>CAZSQH010000007.1:0-7186 GCA_964608655.1 uncultured Candidatus Saccharibacteria bacterium
AAAGCAACTATTGAAGTGACTCCTGATCAACTTTCTCTTGCTATTGGAAAAGGGGGGCAAAACGTCCGTCTTGCCGCAAAACTCACCGGCTGGAAAATTGACATCAAAGGAAGTGAAGCGGAGCTTGCTGAAATAACCCAAGAAGAGGGCCTTCCGCACGAAGGCGAAGGATTCACTTCACTTGCAGACCTCTCCGATACGTCTTCAACAACAGAAGTATCGGAACAAACACCAGTTGAAGGTGTCGCTTCAACTGAAGAACAACCATCTAACGAAGCATAAATATGGCAATGAATCTTTGGCACGATATTTCCATTGGAAACAATGCTCCTGAAGAAATCCACTGCATTGTTGAAATTCCAAAAGGATCTCACAATAAATACGAGATAGATAAAGAAACTGGCGTAATCGCACTCGATCGAGCAAATTACAATTCAGCGCCTTATCCATTTGATTACGCGTTTGTCCCACAAACGCTGTGGGAAGATGGGGACGCGCTCGATGTTATCATTCTTTCAACATGGCCTCTTGCTGTAGGAGTAATGGTAACCGTACGTCCTGTAGCGATCATCGATATGGTTGATGCGGGTGAAAGTGATGCAAAGATCATTGCTGTTCCAGTGGACGATCGTCGATTTGAGCATATTCACGACCTTGCTGATCTTAATAAGCACTCATTAAAAGAATTTACTCATTTTTTTGAGACATATAAATTAGTGAAATCAGATGCTCCAGGAAAACACCCTGTAACCATTGAAGGGATACGAGATAAACAATCAGCAATTATAGCGATAAAAAAATCTCAAGCGCTCTACGCAGAAAAATTTGCAAAAAAATAAGTTAGTCATCATAAAAATTCCCCCTGTGGGAATTTTTTATAGAAAGCCATAGTGTCGCTTCTAACCTGCAAAGGTATATTTTAAATGTATACTATGAAAGTACAGCGCTACTGCTGGACGATTATCATAACAAGCACACAACAATGAAACAGTATTTTGGAATAGTATGTATTCTTGGAATCGTGGCGTTTGGTGGACTGGCTTCTGCGCAAGAAGAACAAGAAAATAACCCGCTACCACTCCCACCCATATACAACAATGAAAAACGTCCCCTTCCCCCAGTTTCAAAAGATATAAAAAAGGAACGCGAGAATGCTCTCCTTGAGTGGAAAGAAGAACGTGACCAGCGCCAAGAGCTTATAAAAGAAAAGCGTGATGCTTTCTTTGAAGAAGCAAAGCAAGCACGAGATACGTTCCGTAATTCTCGAGATTCTATTGAAGGAAGTTACGGAGAAAAACGTGCTGAGCTTGAAACAAAAATAAAAGAAAAGCGTGAAGCACTCAAACTAGAACTACAGGAAATTAAAAAAGAAAACATCTCTACAAGAAAAGCTTTTGTCGAAAACAGGTTCAATCAAGTAATCACTATCTTAACTTCCGCACAAGATCGTCTAGAAGCAAAAATTACCACACTTGAGGAAGCTGATTACGATATGACGAACGCAAAAACTCACCTCAACGAATCGAAAACTTCTCTTGGTGAAGCTAAAGTGTTGTTAGAAACATTAAAAAACGCTGTAGTTTCAGATACAGACGAAACCACAGCTACTACTCCTAGAGAAACAGCAAAAAAGATAGAAGCACTTCTAAAAGAGGTACGCGCGCACCTTGTTGAAGCGATAAAATCGATGAAACAAGCTGTGAATCCTGATAGTGAAAACAAAGATTCAGAAGATGTCTCATCGGAAGGGAATCAAAATTAATCAATAATAAATAAAAAAATGGATACTTCAAACAGCAACCAAATGCAACAACCCATGCAAAACATGTCTCCCGCTCCAAAGAAAAAAGGACACGGTGGAATGGTAGTGGTTATTATCATACTACTAGTACTATTGGCGGTGCTATTTTTCTGGCCAAAAGAATCAAATACCACAACTCCACCAACTGCCCAAGAACAGCAAGTAGAAGACTTGGGAACCATTGAAGCAGAGCTAGATGCAACAGTATTTGAGGGAGTTTCAGAAGGATTATAATTTTTAGTAAAAAAACCGCCGTGTACGGCGGTTTTTTTACGTTTTAAAAAGTAATAAAACTACTGACGAATCGTCTCTTTTATGTTAGAATGAGAGACAATATGAAAAAAAGCTTTATTTATATAGCACTTGTGGCGGGAGTTCTCCTTACTCCCTCTTTTGTATACGCGGAAACACCACTTCAGGCAAAATCTTTTTTTCCCTTCTTTTCATCTGAAAAAAATGACACAACAGAAAGTTCCACAAAAACATCTCCTATAAATGAAACGATCTTTGATCTTACAGAGCTAAAAGAGCAACCACTCTTTATTCGTCGACAACTGGTCGCTTCTCATCTTGATACCATCTTATTGCGACTTAATGTCCTCTACGATAAAACAAGAATGGCAACAAATCGTCTTACTGAAAACAATATTGATACCAGCACTTCAGAAACAGCACTTCTCACTGCAGTTAACGCACTTACTGCTGCGAAAACAACAATCGATACACTTATGCTTTCAGCAAATGATCCCCTGAATGAAACAGTGGTTGATTTAATGATTGGAGAACATACATTTAAAGCGGTGGTTATCGACTCAGAAGATAATTTAAGTATTGCTCGAGAAAATATCATTTTAGCACTTACCGGTCTTAGGGAAGCAGTGAAAAATTCTATTACCCCACTAAGCAACTAGTGTGTGCTTACCACTTCTCGAAACAATAGAGTCTATAGCGTCTGGGCAATCTCCAGTATTGCAATAAGTTTACTTTTCTTTGGACTATTTTGGCTGTGGCAACTACACACGCTCTCCCGTGAGCAGAGCTTATCAGTACCTCAATACTCTCCTGTAGCAGAGCAACCGTATCCAGAGCAACAAATTTTTGACATACCATCTCTCGAAGCAAGTGCGGTAAATATATCCATTCCATCATTTAGTACAGTGTTTTAAATTACAATTGGAGGGTTTACAAGCATATGTTAGAATCCCTCCACTATGAAAAAATACACTGCCGAAATAAAAAAACATGACGACGCAACAGTCGAGATAGTTGGAACAATGCCATGGGAAGCGTTTTCACAATATGAGCAACAAGCGTTTGAGCGACTTGGAAAACACCTTGAGCTTCCTGGATTTCGCAAAGGACACGTTCCTGAAACAATTGCAAAAAAAGAGCTCGGAGATGAGCTCATCCTCTCTGATATGGCAGAACTTGCACTTCAAGAACTCTACCCAACCTTATTAAAAGAAAAATCAATTGACGCAATAGGGAGACCTGCATTATCAATAACAAAAATGGTACGAGGAAATGAACTTGGTTTTTCTATTAAAACAGCGATCCTCCCAACAATAGATCTTCCTGACTATAAAAAAATTGCATCGGCAGTTCCCCTCTCTTCTCCTCAAGAAGTAACCGATGAAGATGTCGCTAAAGTGATCGAAAATCTTCGACACATGAGAGCATATGGTCATGTGCATGAGGAAGGGCATGATCATCAACACGAGGAGCCTCTCCCTGAGGTAGACGACACGTTTGCTCAATCATTTGGAGATTTTAAAACAGTTGATGAGCTCCGTATAAAAATACGAGAAAATGTTGCAAAGGAAAAGCAACGAGAGGTTGAAGATAAGCGCAGAGCAGAGATACTGGAAACAATTATTGGAAAAATATCTTTTACTATTCCAGATATCATTGTTGCGTCAGAAAAAGAAAAGCTCTTTTCTCAAATAGAAGCAGATATTGCTCGGAGTGGCTTCTCAATGGAAGAGTACCTAAAACATGTTCAAAAAACAAAAGAGCAACTTCTTGAAGAATTTACTCCAGAAGCTGAAAAACGAGCAAAAATGCAACTAGTCGTTAATGCTATAGCAAAAAAAGAGGCAATTACCCCCACAGACGAAGAAGTCCGTGCACGCACAGAGCAACTTATGAAACTCTATCCTGGGGCAGACAGAGTGCGTACTGAAGCATACGCAGACATGATACTCACGAATGAAAAAGTAATTGATTTTCTTGAAAAAGCATAAATTAAAAAATTCCGTACATAGTACGGAATTTTTGTATCAAGTGAAACACTCGCTTAGAACATCTCCCCGATGAAGACGGAGGTACCGGGTATTGCTCTGTAGTTTTTTTGAAAGTGAAACAACTACTTTTTTAATACGTTTGAATGTATTTTTTTTATATACAACCTTTTTAGCTTTTTCAGCCATGATGTTTTGTTGCTCGGAAAGGTAGTCGATATCATACATAACAATTAATTTTTAATGATTATACAACTTACTAATTTTTAGTCAACTATCTTTTACTTTTCTTTTAGAAAAGATTATAGTTTGTGTACTCAGTATCGATTGTTACGTCTGTATATCCCTTTTGATTAATTGATTTATTTTAAATTCTTTATGCTTATTCCAACTGTTATTGAAAAAACAAACATGGGAGAACGTGCCTATGATATTTACTCTCGCTTACTAAAAGATCGTATTATTTTTCTCAATGATGAAATCAACGATCACACGGCAAATTTAGTTATTGCTCAGTTGCTCTTTCTTGCAAACGAAGATCCTAAAAAAGATATTCATCTTTACATCAACTCTCCTGGGGGATCAGTCACTGCAACTATGGCAATGTACGATACAATTCAATTTATAAAACCAGATGTGCAAACTATTTGTGTAGGACTTGCTGCATCAGGAGGAGCAATGCTTCTTCTTGCTGGACAAAAAGGAAAACGGTTTGCGCTCCCTCACTCTCGCATCATGATTCACCAACCACATGGCGGTGCCCAAGGACAGGTAAGCGATCTTGAGATTGTTGCCCGTGAATATTCAAAAACAAAAGATAAAATGAACGAGCTCATCGCAAAACATACCGGTCAAAAACTTGATAAGGTGAAAAAAGACACTGATCGCGATTTTTATATGGATGCGAAAGAAGCAAAAGAGTACGGTATCATTGACGCGGTCATTACAAAACCAGTAAGTGTATCCTAATATGAACGAGACATTTCTCGCATTTGCGATGCTCGCTGGAGGCGCGCTGTTAGGGTACAGCATTCGCGCTGCAATGTTTCTTATCAAAAAAAACTCATTGGAGTTAACTGTTTCTGAACGGCTCATGCACGCTAGGAAACAGGCACAAAAAATAGTTGACGAAGCGCATGAAAAAAAAGAACAACTGCTCTCTGAGTTAAAAGGTATAGAAAAAGAAAAAGAAGAAGAATTCCATACTACAGAAGAACGCTTACTTAAAAAAGAATCTCTAATCGACGAGCGTCAACGTGAACTCGACGAGCGAGCGCTTACCCTTGATCAAAAAAGTGAGACCCTCACAGAAGAACAAAAAAGGGTCGATGCCCTTGTTCTCGAACGAACCTCCCTTCTTGAACAAATTACTGGATATAGTATAGAGGAAGCGCATAAAGCTCTTGTTCAAGAAGCGGAACGACACTTTCAAGAAGATTTGCAAGTAAGAACATATAAACTAGAATCCCTTTTAAAAGAAAACATTGAATCTCGAGCAAGAGACATACTCACCTCAGTCATTCAACGCCTTGCAGTACCGACCGCAAATGAACTCACTACAGCAAGCGTCATTATTGAAAATGATGAATTAAAAGGAAAAATTATTGGAAAAGAAGGGAGAAACATTCGTGCGTTTGAACGATGTGCGGGAGTTGAACTGTTGGTTGATGAAACACCAGGAGCTATTGTTGTTTCCTGTTTTGATCCCGTTCGTCGAGCTATTGCAGTGCATGCGCTTGAGACTTTACTAAAAGACGGCCGCATCCAGCCAGCACGTATAGAAGAGGAGGTAGAAAAAGCAAAAGTAGCCATTCATGACATTATCAAAGAAAAAGGTGCGCAAGCAGTCTATGATTGTGGAGTGTTTACACTTGATCCAAAAGTGGTGGCAATACTCGGGCGACTTCATTTTCGTACCAGTTATGGACAAAATGTTCTCCAGCATTCTATCGAGATGGCACACCTTGCAGGGATGCTTGCTGATGAAATAGGTGCAGATAGTTATATTGCAAAAGCGGGAGCGCTCGTGCACGACATTGGAAAAGCACTTGATCACGAATTTGAAGGAACGCATGTTGCGATAGGAATAAAAGTACTCCAACGATTCAACACAGATGAACGCATTATAAATGCAATGAAAAGTCACCACGATGACTACCCTCACGAGTCCCTTGAGGCAGTAATTGTACAAACAGCGGATATGATTTCTGGCGTTCGCCCTGGTGCACGACGAGATACCGCAGAGATGTACTTGCGACGTCTTGCTGACCTTGAAGGACTTGCAACTCGTTTCAAAGGAGTCGAAAAAGCGTACGCGCTGCAGGCCGGAAGAGAAATCCGTATTTTTGTCCACCCTGAAAATGTCTCAGAATTTGAGGCAAAAAATATGGCCCGCTCAATCGCTATTAACATAGAAAAGGAGCTTCGCTATCCTGGACAAATCAAGGTCACGATCATTCGTGAAACTCGAATAATCGATTACGCGAGATAAACGATTAATAGAGACTAAAAAATGAACCTATCTTTTTGAGCGTCTGTTTTATTCCCCCTCCTGTTTCCTTTTGTTTCTGGAGCAATAGTTCAAGTTCTTTTTGTAGCAATGCTACATCTGTTTGTTTTATTGAAAGATCTGTTTCAGTCAGTGCTTCGTCAGGGATATCATTATATGTTTCTTGTAGTCGCTTAATGCTTTGCTGTTGAGTAGTTGTTTCTTCAATTTGTTGCTGGAGTGCACGAATACGATGTTTTCGTTCAATAGGATCTTCAGAAATGACTATTGTTTGATCTTTATCATCAGGCGCTGCGTTGGTAATACCACTTCCCTGTGTTTCAATTTTTAGCTCTTGTGTTTCAGACATGAGTTTCAGTATAACAAAAACCCCGCCTTAGGCGGGGTACTATCAATTGTTTCCAACGTATATCTTTTTTTCTTTTCCCTCTTCAAACTCTTCAGGAAAATCAAAGGTGAACAGTGTCGATTTTGGCTTCTTGTCGATGAAAATTTTCATCCCATCAAACTGTTTTTTCTCGTCAGAGAAAACTTGCTCAGAAACACCCTCCTTGATCATCTTTTTTGCTTGCGTAATGATTTTTTCCTTAAACAAGCTTGTTACTTTGATTGTTACTTCAGTTTGCATAGAGTAAT
>CAZSQH010000007.1:7196-16161 GCA_964608655.1 uncultured Candidatus Saccharibacteria bacterium
TATTTTATAAATGTCAATATTTCCCACTATTTCGAGCGAATGGTCTCATATTAAGCTCTAATTGATACAGCATTCGCTCATCATCTTTAAAATAACCACTTACAAAATCATAGCGTCCAGTTTTCTTGTTCAACATTCGAACTTGTTCTCCATAAGGATGTTCATCTCCTGAAAAAGAAGTACATGCAGCACCAAAATCAATAATTACCGGATCTCCGTGTTCATCAATCATCACATTTCCTTCGTGAAGATCTCTGTGGTGTATGTTTGCCTCGTGAAGTGCTTTTACTTGTTCTTTCAGCTTTGCAAAAAACTTTTTATGATCATAGTTATCTGGAACTTTTTCATTTCCAAATACAATATCTCCTATCGAACACCCATATATTCGTTCCATTAAAATCATTTCTTGCGGCTTTTCTTCTTTTATAATGATATAGGCAAACGTCAGTGGTGTTTTTATTCCTAGTTCTCGAGCTCTATTCTGAAAATCAACTTCGGTATCAAGATCATTGCATTTAAGTTCTGGTTGTTCTCTTATTTTCTTAACACACACACTTTTAAAACGACCTTCATCGAGTCCATAGACTTCGGCATTTTTCCCTTGTCCAATTACCACCGATTCTGGTTCTAAAGTCTCAAGACACTCAATCAATTCTTCCGCTTCTTTATTTTCTATATATCGTCTTACCACCTCGAGATGAAATGTATTTTCCATTGCTTAGTTATACAACAAAAGCAAAAAAATAGCATATACTATTGCTACATGTTCGGAAAAACCGAAAAATTTTCAAATACACAACAAGAGGTTGCTCGCCTCTCTCAAGAAGCACATAAACACTATATTCTTCAAGAACAATCTGGTATTAGCAAAGAAGAAGCAGCCAGACAAACCATTGAGCGATATGCTCAAGGAGAAGCAAAAGATTTTCTACACGAAACACGTGTACTTCCAGAGCACGAAGCAGAACGAATTGTGTTGAAATTAAAGCCAGAAACACATGATGAACAAATGGAGACACTTTTTGACATCATGATTGAAAAGGGTATTAAAAACGCGCTTGATATTGTCACAAAAATGAACAATTCTCATCTTACTGATGATTTTCATCGTTTTTTGGTTCAGTACCTTCACACTATCGGAGCAATTCCGGGACTCAAAGCAGACAATCCTATTGCAAAAGAGCTCGAACATTCACTCTTTCTCATTACATTGCCCGCGCCAACTACTACAAATCAGGATGTTGCCTCATTTAAACGTTTCATACAAGCAATGAAACAGTTTTACTCAGGAATGCTTGCAATATCAGATTGGCATAAAGGCGAGTACTACACTCTAGAACTTGCAGTACAAAATCAAGGGCGAGATATTTCATTATTTGCCTCAGTACCACGTATCCATATCGCAACATTTGAAAAGCTTGTTACTGCATACTATCCAGATGCAATCGTCGAAGAGGTGGTGGATGATTACAACATATTTTCAGCAGAAGGAGGAGGGATTGCGGGAGCATATGCACGCCTTGCTGAACCAGCAATATTTCCACTTTCCACAGATGAAGCTTTTGAACATGATCCTCTCCTTGCTCTTATTGGATCACTCTCAAAACTTGAACATTCAGGTGAAGGAGCAGCCATTCAAGTCATTATTACCAATGATATTGATAACAATAACGCACTTTTCCAAACTATCATCGATAGTGCTCCTACATCTGAAGATTCAGTAAAAGATCTCTATAATGATGCAACTCAATCAATAGCGAAGGGAGTTGGAAAAGGATTTCTGGAACTATTCAAATCAGGAAAAGATGATTCAAAAAAAGAAAGTGTTGAAAAAAAGATAGATACGCGAGGGATTGAACTAGCACAAAAGAAAAACCAATCTACAACACTTACCGCAGGAATTCGTATTATCACAAGTGGAACAACGCTTGCTCGGGCACAGAGCATTATTGCTACTGTAAAAGCATCGTTTAATCAATTTGCTCTTGTTGGATCAAATCGAATTGAGTGGAGTGATATTTCCGCACGTCACATTAATGAATTTGCTCGTGCATTTTCTTTTCGTTCTATTCAAAAAAACGAACAATTACCGCTCACCATCAATGAGCTTGCTACTTTGTTTCATTTCCCTGTTGGGCTTACCACAACAAGTGAGTTAAAAGAAGCCCGAGCAACCACTGCTCCTGCTCCTCGCTCTGTGGGAGAAACACTTCTCAAACACTCACACGAAGGAGTGTTTCTCGGGACCAATACACATCGCGGAGAAACTACTGATGTGTTTTTTGCAAAAGATGACCGTGTTCGTCACATGTACGTGGTTGGACAAACAGGAACAGGAAAAACTGTATTTCTTAAAAATATGATTCTTCAAGATATTAAAAATGGAAATGGTGTATGTTTCATTGATCCACATGGCACCGACATAAATGATATTCTTGCAAATATTCCTCCTGAACGTGTTGATGATGTTATTTATTTCGACCCCGCATATACCGCACGCCCAATGGGACTTAACCTTCTTGAATACGATGCACGGTTTCCTGAACAAAAAATATTTGTTATCAATGAACTACTCGCAATATTTAACAAACTCTTCGATATGAAAGTTGCAGGAGGTCCTGCATTTGAACAATATTTCAGAAATGCCGCAGGACTCATCATGGAAGACCCAGAGAGTGGTTCCACACTGCTTGAAATTAGCCGTGTCATGAGCGACAAAACATTTCGAGATATGAAATTAGGAAAATGCAATAATCCTATTATCAAACAGTTTTGGCAAAATGCTGAAAAAACTACCGGTGAAGCATCACTCGCAAATTTTGTCCCCTACATCACAAACAAGTTTGACCCCTTCGTTTCAAATGACATTATGCGTCCGGTCATTGCACAACAAGAAAGTGTACTGAACTTTAGAGATATTATGGATAATAAAAAAATCCTTCTAGTAAACCTCTCAAAGGGGCGCCTTGGAGATATCAACTCACATCTTATTGGACTTCTTTTGGTAGGAAAGATAACCATGGCAGCACTCTCTCGTGTTGATATTGTAGGGAAAGGAGCAGTAAATGATTTTTACCTTTACATCGACGAATTTCAAAATGTCACCACTGACTCGATTGCAACCATTCTCTCCGAAGCACGAAAGTATCGATTATCACTCACTGTTGCACACCAATATATCAAACAGCTCGATGAAAACATTAAAAATGCAATATTTGGAAATGTGGGATCAATGGTGGTGCATAGAGTTGAACCAGAAGACGCCGAGATATTTGAAAAACAATTTTCACCCACCGTTACCGCGGCTGATATTATCAAACAAGAAAATTTAACCTGTTACATTAAAATGCTTGTAGGTGGGGTTCCTTCAAAACCATTTAATTCAAAAACGCCATATCCTCCAAAAGGAAACCTTGAAATTGCAGAAAAAATAAAAGAACTCTCCTATCTAAAATATGGAAGACCACGTGAAGAAATAGAAGCAGAAATCATGGCGCGCTATCAATAATAATTTGACAAAAAAGGTCTTTCAAAATATAACTAAACAAATACATGCGTTGTGGAAAAGAAAGTGTTTTTTGTATCGCCCAAAAAAGATATGGCGATGGAAGAAATTCCGATTTCAACTCGATTGCTCGCAGGATGTAAATCTCTCAATATATATAGTGTTGCTATGTTGCTCGAGAGAATAAAACAAAAAGACGAAGCGCTCCTTCGCACCTTCGGAGGAGAGAGTAGAAACGAAATAGCTTCTTTATTTAAAAAATGGGACATTCCTATTACGGGCTCGCTTGAACTATCAGAGAAAAAAGAATATGTTATTGTAAAATACGATTATGTACTCAACTAAAAACCGGCACGTGCCGGTTTTTATTATGATCTACTTTTTTTCTGTTCGTACACTGTATACAGGTACTCCTTTTTTATGGCGAGGGTATTTAATATCAACAAAAGCTATTGTATGTACCCCATCTTTACCTGTTACTGAGCGCTTATTTCGAATAAAGTAATATGATTCTCCTTGCATCACCACAGGCTCATCTCCAGTGACATATTTTGTCTTCACTGCTGTGGATGAACCGTCTTTTCCTTCTACAAATTTCTGTTTGAAACAGTGCCACTGCTTTTTATTTTTAAACTCACTTTCAGTCCATCGAAAATGTCCCTTTTCCCATTCTCCATTTTCTACTTTCATTTTCGCAAACTCTTCAGGGTGTTCTGCTCGAAACTGATGATATTCTTGCGCCATTTCATCAATTTGTTTATCTGAAAGTGGTGCACCATCAGCAAATGTTGGTGCCTTTTGTTCTTTTGAAACTCTTCGATAAAAATAATCCCATTCCGCGCACATTTTCATAAGCGCTAGTTCTGGCTTCTTATATAAAAACCAATTCCCCTCCCTTGCTTTATATGCTCGATATTCTTTTACCTGCTCTGCTACCTGTTCATCAGAAAGAGCTTTTCCATCTGCAAATGTTGGTCTATGACGAACCACTTCTTCAGCTAAGCTATCAGTAAATGCTCTAAACTTTGCACACTCTGCGATGAGCTTAAATTCTTCTGGTGTGTACAATCCAACATTTTCTTGTGTCTCTTTTTCTAAATGGTGATTCTGTTTTTCTTCCCATTCTTCTTTGAGTAAATCTTTGTTTTCAAATGATTCGAATTCTTCCTTCAGCTCTTCAGCAATATCTCCTGGAAAATGAGTTTCCCCAATAAATTGTTCAAATCCTTGCTCTTCAGTAATATCGTTCTCGTCTACCCATTTTTTAAGTTCGGGATCATGCTCTATTACTTTTGCTTCATCTTCAGTGAGAAGTCCTTCTTCAGTTCTGTATGATCTCCCTTGTGGAACACCCTCTTTATTCACCCTCCACTCCTCAAGCGGATCTTGCTCTTGACTAGGATATTCGTTATTCATTTCTAAATCATTTCCGAAATTCATTGATTCTTTTGACATATCTCTACAGTATAAAATAAGCGTGCTGTGGTCAATAGCTCCTATGTAAATTTATGTTATCATTGCACTATGAGTAAAGAAAATTTCCCGCACAGTGATACCCCTATGGAGCAATTTACAGACACTAGAGAGCTCCCTGTATATGCAACAGAAGAACAAAAGATAGAAGAAATTATTGAGCAACACACTGAAACACGTCCTGGAAAAGAGCTCAGCATTGAAGACAGAGCCCGTATTGCAGAGATAAAGAAGAGTATGAGTGTTGATCAGGTGATAGAAAAAGCCCTTGAAAACAAAGATGATGGAGCTGAAACATTTCAAGATGTTCGATCAAATGAAGCGCCGCAAGAACAGCGTCCTAAACAAAAAGGAGGGTTTTTGAAAAAAACCGCACTTATTGCAAGTGCTTTTCTTGCAAGTGCTTTTGGATCAAAAGATGCTTCAGGGCAACAAACGCAAGACGGTGGACTTAGTATGAAATCTTCTTCTGAAAAAGTACAAACCATACAATCAGAAGACTCCTTAGAACTCAAAAAAATTACTCCTGTACGAGAGAAAAAAACCGTAGGAAACGTTACTATTGAGGGTAAATACCTCATCCCGTACCACAACAAGTCTGTGGAGGTATGTGTTGCTTATTTTTCAGGTAACGAAAAAGATACCTCTAAAGTAGGAGCGATGATCAATGCGATGAAGACAGAAGGAGGATGGAGCCCTGCGCCAGGAAACATGCTCATGGAAGTGGTGCAAGAAAACAGTAAAGATTTTTTGAAGAAGATTCCCTATGCGATGTCACTTGTCTCTGAAGAAGAAGGGAACGATGCTAGAAGTCTTGAAAAGTTTGAAACCATCAGAGAGGTGCCTGACACCCTCATCAGAAAAAATACTGAAGGTAAAGAAGAAAAAATCCCAATCAAACGAACAAAAATTACTACAGAGATTCCATCACATGCGGTATACCCTACCCATACTCCAGTGGGAGCAAACCGACATGAAGCAGAAAATATTACTTACAGTGATGCTGGGTATGGCTATATCTTCTACCGAATGCGACCAAAACCTACTACCGCTCAGTATGAGTCTGGTATTACACAGAGTACTCAATAGAAAAAGACAAACCGCCCAAAAGGCGGTTTTCTCTTTCTCTTCATTTTTTCAGCAATCTTTTAAGCCTGTTGCCTTCTTTTACTAATTGATAAGCTACTATTGAGAGCACTATCAGTTCGATACACAACAAAGCAACGAGAACAAAAGTTACAATTTTCATATTATTCGGATTTATTCGATAAAAATAATATAATAAAATAAATATTTTGTCAATTTTGCCTCAAAAAACCCTTGGTATATAATTAATTTGCCAAAGCGAGAGCTTACGGCGCACTGACGAACATTATCAATTAGCTCACGAGGGGGGCTCCCCCTCCATTTCCATGAACAAAGCAGCACTGGTTGAGCTCATCCACGGCAAAATCGGCGGTACAAAAGTACAAGCAGAAGAAGTCGTTGAGAGCATTATCGATGAGATCACTAAGACCCTCAAACGAGGCGATGAAGTTTCAATCGCGGGACTTGGTATCTTTTCTGTAAAAGCACGCGCAGCGCGCATGGCCCGCAATCCAAAGACTGGTGAGCAGGTCAAGGTAGCCGCTACTCGCGTTCCAAAATTCCGCGCAGCAAAAGCGCTTAAGGACGCAGTAAAATAAATTTTACTCATAAAAAACACCTCTCTAAGAGAGGTGTTTTTTATTTACAAATTGACTTATTTGTTCAATACGATATGATGTTCGGAAATTGTTTTTAAATGGCAAAACCAAAAAAGGTAGCGGTGATTACCAATGAAAGTTGTAAAAAAAAGGTTGGTAGTATTCGATCAACACTAACTGCGGTCCTTCCTAAAAATGCAGAAGTAAGCATCCTCTGTATCACACAGAAGGTAACAAAAAACATTGAGCGTATGAAGCTCTCTGGCGCCCCTGATGCAGTAGTATTTGACCCAAGTTCTGTCTCAAAAGGACAGGCAACAAGTTACACAGAGATGATTCTGAGAGAATTTCGCCCTTCGCCAAAAATTGTTAGCGTTGGAGCTCCTGTTCGTGGAGCTGAAACAATAGAAACACTCCACGACTTTTCACTTTCGTAATACAAAATATCTTTTTCCTTCCCTCGCACCGCGCGAGGGTTTTTATATAAAAAAACCCCGCAGTATGCGGGGTTTATACAATTACCGTAAACGTTTATCCCATCCAAGTTTAAACATATATACCGCATGATCTGCAATGCCAGCTGAAAAGGTGCTGTACTCCTTATGAATACCTTTCCCAAATGAATCACATACCGCCTTGATGCGTTTGTGAAGTTCTTTGTAATGAATATGCGATATCTTTGGAAATAAATGATGTTCAACTTGAAATCCAAGACCGCCCAACCACCAAGAAAGGATTCTACTCTTTGTTCCAAAATCGGCAGTGGTTGCTAATTGGTGGGCCATCCACTCTTCTTTGTTTGCTACCAGGTGCGTTGTCGAAACTTGTAGTGTTTTTTGCACGACGTGTGCAATTTGAAACACTACAGAAATCAGAAGTCCTGTACCAAACATAACGATCAGATATCCCCTCCAAAAGTGTTCCCACCCAACTTGTGACCATGGAAGATAGATAAAGAGAAAGACGTACCACAATTTTGTGCCCCAGAAAATAAAGTGTTCCTCTAACGGCATCAGTCTCTTTTCTTTTGTTTTCTTGTTTCGAATATCAGTTGCACTATAGGAGAAATATTTTTGAAAATCATTCAAAAATACCCACGCAAGATATAAGACCGAATACATTACCCAGCAATACAAAAACTGGAAACGATGGTACCAGTACCACTTCTTTGCAGGATGCATTCGAAGTAGCGGTGCATCAACATCATGATCCATACCTTCAATGTTTGTATAGGTATGATGATCTATGTTGTGTTTTTGTCTCCAAAAGTACGATATCGCCCCAAGAAAATTAAGAGAGAAACTCATGAGTCTGTTGACCCACCTTTTTTGAGAAAATGCGCCATGATTTGCATCATGCATCACACAAAAACCAATTGATGCGATTACTATAGACAGTCCTACACATCCAGCACCCTTCCAAAAAAGAGATGCGTTAGAGAAAACCAGCAGATAGTAGAGAAAAAAGAAAAGACTAAACAGAACAATCGCTTTATGCCACAAACGCCAATCTCCTGTTCCCTTAGTCTTATACGTCTTGAGATACTCGTCTTTTGCCTGCACAATGGCCTGACCAAGTGTTTGGCGTGGTAAAAAGAATTTCTGTTCCATTGTATACGTTGTTTAAATGTAAAAAACGATGTTTCCTAGCATTGTAACAGGAATTGTAAAAGAAGCTTGTTTGACAATTTAGAAGAGCGCTATAGGATAAAGAAAAAATATTTAGCATGAACTACATTGCCTGTATTACATTGAACCAGGATAGCTTTGGAAGCGTTCTTTATCATCTCAATCTTGGGGTTCTCTGTTACCCCAATCCGGCAGACACCGTATCGATGCTACATACCATTGAAAAAAGAAGACCAATAATGGTGATTGTTGATACAGCGAGTGTTTCGCCTGAGATGGCGAAAGAACACTTTGTTGCTCTTAAAAAAATGGAGCCCTCATCATTTAAAATTATCGCAACGGCTGGTGATGATCCTGATATTGAAGGAGTCACTTATGTTGCTGATGTCACGAAATTAAAAGAAATATAACCCTATTGCCCGACAGTTGTTGGGCAATCTTTATTTAAAGCATATTTTCTGCTACTATAGCTTTGCTCCATTGGGAGGGCGGATTGTAACAAATATTTCATTCGCACTCATGCTCGATCAAGAAAATATGTTATATTCTCATGATCCTCGCTAGAGCGGGCTGTAGTACAGTGGTAGTATGCGCCCATGGGGTGGGTGTGACTCGAGTTCGATTCTCGACAGCCCGACTAAAATAATAAATACGGGGTGTAGTATATCGGTAGT
>CAZSQH010000008.1:0-13095 GCA_964608655.1 uncultured Candidatus Saccharibacteria bacterium
ATTTTCCCCGGTTGCAGTGTCTGTACAGACGGTGCACTTGAAAGATCTGCCCCATCGGTACCAACAGGAGCAAATGGGTTGTTTCTCCCCACAATGTCAGTTCCTACATTGATTGGGTGGTCGCGAAGTGCTCGATATGCTGGATTAGTAAGAATGGAATCATCAATAGTGATAGTCTTTATAGTTGAAAGAAGTGTTGCAAATTCATTTCCTCCAGGAGAAGCCGGAGTCTGTCCCATGAGGGGCATTCCCGTAGAAGAAGAAAGTGACGTTGAGCTTGTCGGCGGAGTACTCCCCCCAAGAAAAGAAGTGGCAAAAATAAGGAGTGCGATTCCGATAACAACCAGTGCAAAAATTTTAACTTTTTTACTCATAGTTTATTGTTTAAGCCAATATGTTTTTAGGGTTACTTTATATGACATATTCCCTGCAAGACTCTGCACCGTCCCACTAGGACTAAATTCAACCTTTGTTACATCAACGAGGCGGAGATTTTCCTCGAGGTCAGAAAGGAATGAGAGAAAATTTTTATACTGACCAGTAGTATCAAACGTCACAATGAACTCCCCGTAGGGTCTTCGAGCAATTTCTGGACTTTGTGGCTGTGGCGCTCCACCTACAGTAGTCTTTTCTTGAGATTCATAGTCAACATTTCGAACCGTAGAGAGACCGTTGCGAGTTGCGAGCGAATCAATCTGAATAATAAGACGAATATTATCAACACTATCAGGGAGTAGTGTTTTAAGGTTATCGAGATCTGCTTTTGGAATACTATTGTATTTTGCAATTAATTCTTCGCGAGATGTTTTAAGTTTTTCTGCAGTATCGAGACTATTTGTGTATGTTTCGATTTGGCGTTTCATTTCTTGAGCAGCACTGTAGCGAGGCTTTATGTACATAACAAAAGCTCCAATTGAAAGTCCTATTAGTAATATAAGGAAAAAATATCTCATGGTGTTGGGGTGGTTATTGGGGCTACTACCTCAGGAACGAGCGGTTGAGTTGCCGTGGTGGTTCCATTCTTTTTATCAATAAATGTTTGAAATGAAAGATCTGCTGGCGCTACATCAAAAACGAGTTTAAACCCGACGGTTGCAGTCTTGTCATCCACGGTGAGATTTGAAAATACTGGATTTTTAATAAGAGGACTTTGAGCAAATGCATCGCTCTGCAGTGCAATAGTACTATAATTTTTCGCTACTCCATCAATGAGTACTTGAACTATTTGTCCTTTAGTTGCTGGATCAAGCTTAAATTCGTATGAAAAACTTTTGTATTGGATTGAGCGGAGGGTCGTCGCTTCAAGTGCTGAAAAAATCGGAGAAACAACAATATGATTTTGTAGCAATGTCTTTACTCCACTGATTCGCGCATTGAGTCGCTTCATATCGGTAAGAAAATCGGTGCCAATACCACTCTTTGCTTCATTGATGGACTGTTCGAGTTTAGTTTTTTGCGCAACAAGTGATTTTTCATACAAATAGACTCCACCAAATGAAAGGATTGTTGCAATAACAATGATCGCAGTAATCAATGACAAAAAGCCGACCGCATGATTTCGCGGAGTAGTCACGATGATATCAGGCGCGATTGGTCGTTTTGGAATAAACGATGTTGGAATCTCGGGGTTCATGTATCACTTTATTATACCGTTGTAAATACTACTGACGCAAGACAATGCGATACAAAACAGTGGATTGTAAAAAACAATTCACCCCTTGTGCGCAGTGTGCACAAGGGGTGTTCCCTAAAAAATATTTTTTATTTACTTTCCAGATCGAGTTCTGTCGCATCCGGAGATGTTGAAAGCCACAACATCGAAAGTACCATAAATAAAATTTTCATAATTATTCAATTTTGGTTGTTTGTATTATATCATAGATAATGATATAAGTCAAGTACCCTTTTACCCCTTAGCTAAGAAAGCTTTTTAAGCGCAAGTCCCACTGCGGTTGAAAATTCTGGCCCTGTTACCTTGAGAACCCCCTGAAGAAATACTGGGGATTCTATTTTTGCAAATGGATCTGCAAGTGTAACCTCTGAAGCAAAGCTCTGTCCTGCATACTCAAGGAGTCCTCGTGTCATCGCTCCCCCTCCTGTAAATATAATCTTTCCTATATTTTTGTTGTACCGTTTTTCGTACGCAAGCATTGTGGCATTTGCTTCTTGGAAAATAATTGCGAGATTTGTTTTTACAATATCAGGAACATGTGGATGTTCAGGAGAAGGAATAAGGCCATACTCTTTTTTTAATGCCTCTGCTTTATCAAATGCCATCTCAAGTGAATGTGCAATCGCTAATGTAATGTCTTGTGACGCACGATTAACCAACCGAAACGTCTCTACAATACCATGCTCAACAATAGTGAGTTTTGTTTTTGATGCACCGATATCGATAATAAGCACCGGAAATAGTTCCCGCGTCATAATAGAGCGAATATTTGAAAAAGCTTCAATCTCAAGTGAATCCATCGGTAGTGCTACTTTTTGAAGTACCTGTGTGTATTTCACCAATGTCTCGTTGAGTGTCGCCACTACAAGGATAGACATTTTTGCCTCTCCGCCACTTTCAGAAAGCACACGACTTGCAACCCCAGAATCTTCACGACGAGGAATAACATACCAATCTAACGACACATCGGTCAGTGGCACGGGGATAAATTTTTTCGCCTCTGCAGGAACAACCGTTGGTAGGTCACGTTCTTCTATTTCTGCAGGAAGCTGAACGATGAAAATAATACACGACGCAGACGGAATCCCAAGGACAATGTTTTGGCTTACAATTTTTGTCTCTTTGAGTACATCTTTTAGTGCAGTAGCGAGTGTCTCAGCATCAAGATTGGTCACCTGTCCAATAATCCCCCCTTCTCCATACTGTCCAAGCGAAAGTGCGCCGTACGTATTGAGTACTGCGCGTCCCCCTTCTTTTTTTAGCTCTACCACCTTGATAGACGATGTCCCAATATCGATACCCACTGCCACATTGTCTTTTCGTGCACCAAAGATACCTGAGAGGGCAGTTTTCAATCCGTCAGCTATACTACTCATATATATGTATAGTATACAGTGAATATTCTCTCTTTTCTATGCACTATCTCTTTTCACGACTCATTACTCTCTTTTTTCCCCCACGCTGTATCAGATGTGGCGCATCAGGGAGTGCGCTATGTTCCTCGTGTGCTGATCGTATTCCTCTTGCACAACCAACAGATGATCCTACGATAATTGCACTCTATGATTACGGAAATCGTATCGTTGAAACAGCGATACGCGACATAAAGTACTACCGTAAAAAAGAAGTTGCGATTGCATTGCTACGTGCAGGAATACCTCATATTGCATCATATCTGAGTGATCTCATCATGACAGAAAAAACAATACCGCTAGTATTTGTTCCTATTCCCCAGCATAAAAAGAAATTACACAATCGAGGGTATAACCAAAGTCTTTTATTAGCAAAAGTATTAGTCCCATTCTTTGATAACGCACGCGTGGTAGCTGTTTTGGAAAAACATCGATACACACTTCCCCAAACACATATTAAAAACAAAACCGAACGCTCCCGCAATATTGCCCATTCAATGTGTCTATCAAAACCTATTACCCCTCACGCGCTCTACATCATCATGGATGATGTCACCACTACCGGTGCAACCATCCGCGAGGCAATGCGTGTACTAAAAAATGCAGGTGCATCTCAAGTGTGTGCCATCGCACTTGCACACGGCTACGCAAGAAAAAAATAAATTATTTTATTTTTGTTTTTTAAAAAATAGCACATCAAGCAACATTGCTAACGCCATTACTCCTACAAAAAGGAGTGCGGTTACTGAAGCAACCCATTCTTTTCCCGGAGTAAGACATATCCACCCATCGCATGTCACTGGGACTGCAATAGTAATCAGTGCCGGAATAGTAATAAAAATAAGTATTTTTTCTATCCAAAATTTCAAAAATCGTTCACTTGCCAATACAAGTGGAGTAATAAATGCAAGGATGATTGAGAAGAAATTTATGACAGGTTTTCCATAAGAAAAAACTAAATTATAAGAACAAATACTATACTTATTGCAAATACTCACATCCCCTTTATAAAAAGCAAAAACTCCAGTTATTAGTATCAAAATAAAAATTGCAATTATATAAGTTAATTTCTTTGATTGAGTCATGTTATTTAATATTATCTACTAAACCATTTATCATCTCAAGTAGTATTACTTTTTCCTCTTGAGTAATCTTTTTTTGTTTTTCCCATTTTTTATTTTGAATTTGTACAGAAAACTTTTTTATATGTTCTATCATTTTTTCAGATTTTTCTTTTAGAGTAAACGAAATTGCTTTATCTATTTTTTGCAACAGTAATTTTTCTAAATCATGAGGAAATCCAAGTACAATAATAGTCTGCTTGAGTATTTGTAGAAATAGTACTGGGTCTTGATCTGCCGATTCACTCAGTGAGAAATCGCTGCTTCCATTTCCATCAACATCTATTGCTAAAATCGAGTCTTGATTAGTAACTTCAAATATAGCTTTTAAATTTGGTGTCACAGGAATATTTTTAAATGACGCCACACTTTCAATCTCATCTCCTTTATACTCTTCTACCACAAAAGTAAATGTTCCCGTTCCTGTTCCTTGTATTTCAACTCTACTTCCTTCTTCTTTGTCAAACCCTATATACACTACTTCTCCAAGTTCTAAGTAAAAACTATTTGGTATTTCCTCTTCAAATCCATAAAAATCAGAACCAGACAAGTTGATAGGACCTGTATGATTTCCTTGATTATCATATACATTGATCACGGCTGGAGAGTGCATAGACACAACAAGCCGTTCTTGTTGCTCGTTTACCTCTGGTTTTATTGATGAAATAAAAGGTGCCATCTCTTCAGTGTTTTGTATCAAATTTTTAATAACATCATTTACCGGTTCTGCCTCGAATATATTTTTATGATCAACATCTTTATTTGTAAGATTGAAATCATAAACATTAAAATATAAATTTTTACCAAAAGAAGAGGATGCGCTTTCATATACAACAGTTTTATCTCCTTCAATAGTTAAAACAGGTTCTGGTTCTATATAGGGAGCACAAGGTCCAACAATTACTACCCGTGAACAAGGAAAAGTTCCTTTATATTTAATTCCATTTAAAGTTGGTATACCCCACCCAATAATTTGAGTAATATCAACATGCTCTGGTGGTTCCCACTCATCTATGCTCTGTCGAAGCTGTTGCGCTTCTGAAAGTAGTGTTTGGTTTACTATATTAGGCATATTGATAAAAAGCGCTGACGGCTTCTCTCGACCGTCTACTCCCTTTAAAAATTGAACAAGTGTCTGTTCATCGTTTATAGAAGCACTGTAGGTTGCAACCATATTGTTTACTTCAGCAACTGTCGGATCAAACACAATCACCGGATCATTTACTTTATCAAAATATTCTCCCATTGGGAGCAAGCCGTATGCTCCTGGAAGATTTTCAGCAAGTGTACGTGAAGTAAAATTGTCCAACACAAACCCAAACAAAATATTCATTCCGTGAAGTAGTACTTTTACAGCATCTGGAGTGCCCAACTGTGGAACAGCAACAAAAACAATCTTATCAACAAGATTCGCTTTTCCTTCTGATTCAAGTCTCATCATGAGTGCTTTAGTAACAAGACCTCCATTACTATGCGCAACGATTGTTACTTTTCTTGTTTTTGAATAAGTGGCAAGAGTTTCGATTTCCTCTACCATGGAGGAAATAGTATCTCTGTATTGAACACCTTCTGAAACAATTTCAATTACTGATTTTCGCCAATCATACGGGAGTGGTTTCCATGCAGTAATTGTATTTTCAAACACCAACATATTCATTTCTTTTATAAATCGATCGTAAATAGGTATCTGAATTACAGGGACAGTATTTGTTTTATCAATAAGATCTCTTGTGTAAATACTTTGATTAACACCTTCCCCGCTTGTATTCATAAAGAGTTCTTCAACCTCTCTATTACTGAACGGTTCCCATAATTGCTCATCTCCATCATCTTTTGAGTACAATCTACTCGCCTGTATTCCAGGAATAAACGCAACACTTGAGCAACACTCTTCTACAACAACAATCTCGTGCGGATATCCAACATTGTTTACCACTTTAAAATAAGAGCTCTCCCACACGGTACGCTCGATATCATGATTAACTAGGCGATAGACACCATCAGGTATTCCACATCGAACAACAACTCCTGGTGCAACTTCTTGTTTATTTAAATTCCAATATCCAGAATTGTTGACATATGTTCCTGAACAAAATACTTCTTTTGTTTCAGCATTAAAAACAAAAAAATAATTGTATGATGCGATAAATGTTGCGTCTGTATCCGTATTAATTACAAATGGGGTTGCTCCTTCTGGAGAGAGTTGATCCCAGGCAATACTCGCAGATACACTCTGAGGAAAAAGAGAAAAAGCAAGAAGAATAAGCAATCCTCTAAGAGAGACAATGCCGTATCGTTTCATGACTACATAAAGTGTAACTCGTATCTATACACAATAGAAGCTTCCTTTTCCTTTTATGTGGAAAACATTTCTATCCCACCACCACAGTCCTGCTTTATTTTATTCTCTAATTCTGCAGAATTAGAGAATAATGATATAATAAGAAATATAAATATGAAAACAATAAAAACAGCGAAGCAATACGAGTGTTATTTTAAAGGAGTTGCAAATCATCGAAGAGTCGAGATTCTTATTGCTATAGATAAGTCCCCAGGGATTACACTTGATCAACTTGCAACCAAACTTCGTTGTAACGCAAAAACATTTTCTGAACATTGTAGAAAACTCACACAAGCGTTGTTAATAGAGAAAAAATACAATGGATCAAAGGTTCAACATTTTCTTACTCCTTATGGTAAAAAATTTATTCTTTTTCTTAAATCATTCTGATATTCTGCAGAATTAGAGAATAATTTAGTGTGGGTGTGAAAAATTTACATACAGCGTAGTAAGTTTGGTAGAAAAAGTTACTTGAGAGAAAATGTTTCTTTTGCAATAGCGTTGAATTGTCCTAACGTCTCTGGTTTGTTTGCGTAGTGCATTGGAATGAGGGTTTTGATTGATTTGAATTGTTTTGCAAATACAAACGCTTCTTCTGGACCAAACGTATAGTGTGTCCCCACTGGAATGAGCGCGTAATCTACCTCAAGTAAAATCACGTCTATCCCTGATGGATAGTACATATCTCCTGAAAAATAGAGTATCTCTCCATCGGCTGAAATAAGAAACCCGAAGTTTTCAAGCAATGGTGCCGAAACATTTGGACCGTGATCCACATTGAAGCACTGCACCGTGCAGTCTCCCATCGTCACCGTGTCGCCTACTTTTATTTCTTTCACTTCAAAAGAGAGCGTCTCTTCTCCAAGTGTCTCCTTGCATTCTCTGTTGAGATAGAGCTGTGCAGGATTGATTGTTTTTATTTGCTCAAGAGAAAAGTGATCTCCATGAATATGTGAGATGAGCATCGCATCTGCAGAGATGCCTGTGAGTTTCTCAAGAGGTGTCTTGTTCCCAATATCAATAGCGAGACGAGATCCGCTCTGTGTCTCGATAATACATCCTGATTGTTCAAACATGATAACTTTCATGTCGCTACTATAGCATGACAAATAGTGGTACAGTAGTAAGGAATAGAGACATACCGTGAGGAATGGTTTTGTTTGATCTTTAATACCCGGCTATGCGAAAAACCCTAACCACTATCGACGACAATGCTCTTGTTGCGCTGTTTAAACAAGGGCATGACGCGGCATTCAACGAACTGACCCGTCGCCACACCAAGACACTGAGAGCCGTCATTGGCACTGTTGTAAAAGAACCGTGCTTTGTTGATGATGTACTGCAAAACACTTTTTTCAACGCACTACGAAGTATCAACCTCTACAAGGAAGAGGGACCATTTATTGCATGGCTTAGTGCTATTGCTAGAAATGAGTCAATCAATCACTATCGCTTAGTAAAAAAGCGTCGGTGTGTCGCACCCTGCGACATTGCTGAACTTATTGACGATGAACAACTATCAGTGCATGGAGAAAAAATTTTTTCTGAAAAAGAGCGGTGTGCGGTACTTCGTGCCCTCATCGAACAGCTTCCCTTCAGCATGAAACGAGTCATCGTTCTGTACTATCACTACGGTCTTTCATTTCCTGAAATCGCAAAACGAATGGGTGCTGATGCAAAAGCTGTCACCTATCGTAGCCTTGCTGATCGAGCAAGAGATTGTATGAGAAAAATGATCGAAACAGGTTCTCCCGAACTAAAGCTCATACTTGCAAAATAGAATAGCAAAAAACCATCACGACGATGGTTTTTTTTATTTGTGTACTATTTATCTCGATATTCCCAATAGTCTTCGATGGAAATCATCCCTTCGACATTGTATATGGTCATAAAGTTTTCAGAGAGATCGCCGAGTGCAGTCATGTACCCTTCAAATGCAACACGTTGCCCTACGTCATACCCGCCCTGTTTTTCTGGAGAGAGTCCACTTGCATCGAGTCCGTAATATTTTCCTTCATCAGTCTTGAGGCCGAACGCACATTCGAGTGTTGTTGGACCACTGGTATCACGATATGGAAGACATACCACTTCCCCTTCGAGAACAACCACATCAGCTGAGGTGGTTTCTTTTTGTTTTTCCAAATCGATTGGGTCTGCAGTTCTATCGCTTTTAAATATAAGAAACGCCAACACACCCAGTGCGACAAGTCCCAAGAGCCAGAGTAACGAATTTCCCTTTTGTGTTGTATGCATATATAGAGTGACGATTACGATCCTGTTATATTTCTATCCTACTTCTATTTTTTATAAATAGCTACAAAAACCTTATAACAGACTACCCCACAATTGCTCAAGCGCTTCAATAGTAATGTGTTTTTTCATTTGTTCTTTATAGTACTCTCTTAATTCAGACCTACCAAAGAAAAACAATTGAGTAAACGACCATCGATGTTCCCAGATGTTCCTGAGAATATCATCACGAACATCATTTTTATCAAACGATATTTCGTTAAAATCTATAAGAATCAATTTTCCTTGTGAATTTACCCCGGTATTAATAGTAAAATTGAATACTCTTTCATGAAATCCATACGCCCAGCATTTTTTGATAAGCACAACATATGCATCAATAATATTTTTTTGTTCTTGTAGTGTTCCCTTTTTAAACAAATCATGAGTAAGAATCACCCTGTCTTGTTCATACTCAATATTTTCATAAAAAGTCGGGTTGCCAAGAAGCTCTTTGTCTTTTACTTGCACCAGCAATCGTTTATAAGACGACTCTATGGAAGGTATTGTCAGGAGTGCTTTTTTGTATTCACTGTACGCACGCAATGGCAATATATTTCTTCTGAAAATATAAAAAAATATTTGCGATTTTTTCTTTTGCTTTTTGATTACTCTCTCGTTTCCAATATCAAATACATTATAAAAATACCCTTGTCCTATTTTTTTCATGACTCTTCTCCTTCTTCTGGATCAACTTGAAGGCGATCGTTCCAGACGAGCATTTTCCATTTTGGTTTTCGTAAAAATCGTTTTGTGCAGGTCATAATCGTAAGCCCTGCGTTATCAATAGGATTGAGATAGCTTAGCTTGTTGTATTCAGATGCATTGAGCTTGTCCCCAAGCAATACATAACACGCAATCATTTTTAGAAAAATACTGTGCGTTACCGCCATGATACGCTTTTCCCTTCTTCGTGATAAGTATTTGAGAAGTTGTTTTGCTCGATCACGAAGATCGGTAAAATTTTCTTCATCAGAATAGCGAAGGTTATCATCGTGAAATCCGTTATCTATCAAATCGACAATACGACGCACCGCAATCTCATCTCGAGAATGTCCAATAATTTCTGAAGGGTTTCGTCGTTCCTTGAGAAGGTCATTATATTCAATCTTTCCAATATGTAGTTCGCTTTCAATAATATCGGCAGTTTCTTTAGTTCGCTCAAACGGACTCACAATCATCACCTGTGGCTTCCCTCTCTTTTTTGGAAATTTCTTTGCTGTTGCAAGTGCTTGGTCTCGCCCCTTTTGTGTGAGAGCTCCTTCAGATCCTTGACGAATCCCTTTCGCATTGAGAATCGTTTCTCCATGTCTCACAAAATAGATTATCTTCGTTCCCATAGGAGACAGTTTACTATATTCACAACGAAAATATTTCAATCGTTTTTAATTGTTCGAGATAAAATTGACTTCTATTAAAAATATGCTATTGTGTAATTGTTATGGAAAAAAGTAACACACAACGACATATTGAGCGAATGCCTTGGAAGGGATGTCAAGCCCTCCTCGTCTCTTTCAGCGACTCTACAATTTGTTTGTGTTGAGCTTTTGATTTCTATTTTGTTCTAGGAACCCCAGCTCAACAGAAGCTGGAGTTTTTGTTTGAGCATTGCAAATTTCATTCTGTTCATTAAAAAATTAAATACTGTAATCATGGAACATCAAAAAGTAACCCCTAAAGTAGTTGCCACAGTATGGCGACATTGGAGTAGTGCATTCAGTAAGAGCAAACTTATGATAGCTGGCACTGTCTTCTTTTACTCACTTTCGATGTATATCGACTTTATGTATCGACCAACACAGTGGAAACACGTGTTTGACGCCCTCTCTCAAGGAGAATCTCCATGGAGAGCATTTACGCTTATCGCTTTTGCTGCAATTGGAGGATGGTTGGTGAGTAGGTGTGGTGATGCGTGTATTGTCTTTGGAGAGTCAAAGATTATCAAACATCTAAAAGATTCTTGCATGGAGGGACTCCTCGGTAAAAATACAAAATTTTTTACGATGTATTCTTCCGGTGCACTTGTTGCGAAATCAAAACGATTTGCACATGTTTCAGAACATGTGATTGATGAATTTGTATTTTCAATTATTCGTTCAATTTTTCTTGTGATCTATATCACTGTCTATTCATGGATACTTATCCCTGAGTTGGCAGGAATATTCCTCATTTGGATTGTACTTTTTATGACAACAACCATTGTCCTATCAAAGCTTCGGATGAGACATGATCTGAAAAGTTCAACCGCTGATTCACTTACCACTGGGACTGTGAGTGATATTCTTCTCTCAGTACTCACTCTTCGGGTGTATTCCGCAATCCCTCAGGTTACAACTACATTTAAAAATGTCACCCAAGAAGAGTTGAAACTTAGAAGAAAAGCATGGTTTTTAGGAAATCTTCAATGGGCAGTACAAGGAATCTTTGTGGTGCTTCTTGAGATTTATTGCATGAACATTATGATTGGAAAAGTAGAAAATAGTACCTATACGATAGGCACTGCGGTACTTGTTCAATCGTACATTGCCTCCCTTTCTATGTATATGTGGGGATTTGGAAGGAGTCTTATTAAAGTACGTACTGCATTTGCGGATGCGTATGAGATGGCGGAGCTTTTAGATGTTGAATCATCAGAACCGATCTCGCATAATCCACCAAAACATATCCCCGAGAGAAACGGTATCGTTTTTTCAAATGTTACATTTGGATATAACGACGAAGTACATGCGCTTAAAGATTTTTCATTCCATTTTATTCCAGGAAAACGGTATGGTCTTGTTGGAAAAACAGGGTCTGGAAAAACAACACTAACTAAACTTGCGTTACGACTCTATGACCAACACAAAGGGGTTATCAATGTTTGTGATGAAAATATAGAGGAAATAAATAAGCTTACGCTTCGTTCATGGATATCATATGTTCCACAAGATCCTCAATTTCCTTCATGGAAAGTTCGCGATATTATTGCAATGGGAAATCCAGGTGCAACAATAGAAGAAGTGCGGATTGCTGCTGAAAAAGCGAGTTGTGATTTCATTTGGGAGAAACTTCCACAAGGATTCGAGACAAAAGTTGGAGAACGTGGAGTAAAACTCTCTGGTGGAGAACGTCAGCGACTTGCTATCGCGGCGGCAATATTAAAAAATGGTCCCATTATTATTATGGACGAACCAACAAGCGCGCTCGATGCACGAACAGAACAATCCATACAAAAAGCAATCCAAACACATTTTGAAGGAAAAACACTCATTGTGATTGCTCATCGACTTTCGACTGTTGCGATTCTTGATGAGATTATTCTCCTTGAAGATGGTGCAGTTAAAGATGTCGGGCATCATGATTTTCTTTTGAAAACATCACATGATTATAGAGAGATGTGGGAACTCCAGACCAATCCTCATATCAATTGACGTAATGAAACCACTCAAGAGAGTGGTTTTTTATTTTATTCCATCTTTATGAATGCTTCTTTTGTTTTTTTATCTGGGGCAATGTCGTGTATTTCAGTCGGAGTAATCACGATGACCCCTTTGACGATACGACTGGGAATGGTTTCTTTGATCCACGCTACAACACGATCAAACACATCTCCTGAAGTGTAGTACTCGGCGCTTCCCTTTATTTGATACCCGATCATTTTTGACCATGCAACAAGCGCAACCGCCGTATTGGAAAGGATATTTTCAAGTGTCTTTTCCATAAAATAGTTCACGAGGATAATCTTGCCGTCTTCAATTTTTATTGAGGATACCGGTACGACATTGATAGTCCCCTCTTTAGAAGTGGTTGCGAGTGCTTTTGCGTCAGCTTGTAAAAGAAATGATGTGATGAGTGAATCCATGGTATACAAAAAATTAGCTTATAGTTCTCATTATCCTCCTATGCCTTAAGAAGTCAAAATAAGTGGTTGTTTCAGGTTCAGTATCAAGGTAGTGAGATATTACAAGTATTTTGAGCTTGTTTTAAAAAATCAATTTGAGGCATCTGGACCTTGATTATGTTCAACAAATTTTTTAAATCCTTTAACATCCTGATCAGAACCTAGTATGTGGATTTGTTCAGAGTCAAAAACCAAATGATAAAAATCTTCTTTTGTCACTGAGCCGTCACTCATTTGGATGGTTAAAGAATCATACCCTAATTTTTTAATTTCTATATTAAAGTGATCTGCTAAATCTTCCAAAGTCCTACTTTTTTGATGTTGCTCTCTCAGATCTATCCACAATTTGGGCAAATCACCTTTTACCCCTTTGAAATTAG
>CAZSQH010000008.1:13105-15975 GCA_964608655.1 uncultured Candidatus Saccharibacteria bacterium
TTAGAGTAAAAAGAGTAAGGTCGTTTTGTGTTTAAAACAACAGAAACTACGTTATCGCCAAAAGTACCCGTAAAATATTTACCTTGATTTGTTTGAAAATAAATTCCAGTTCCAAAAGAACCGTAGCTTGGTCTAAATTTTTCAATACTTTCTGACTTGGTGCCATGATAAACAATATCTTTCAGCTTACTCTCTGGAAATATAGTATCTAGATATTCTGAATATTGTTCTTTTGATCCAATAGTTGCAAGTTCAGGGTGTTGTTCAAACACAAAATCGACACCTTCTTTTACTTGAGGTTTTTCGATGTTGTTTTTTTCTGAGTCAGTCGGAGTGTTTTGCGGAAATTCTTCCATAGGTTTATTTTATTATAAATTCTATTTCGATTTCTGGCGGAGGATGTGAGATTCGAACTCACGGTCCGGTTAAGGACGACGGTTTAGTAAACCGTTGATTTAAACCACTCATCCAATCCTCCGTCTGTGCCAATACTAGCACAAAAATTTTTCTATAGAAAAAACACCTCGTTTGTGCTACATTCGTCTCTACTGGAACCGTGTCAGAGTGGTCTAATGTGCCTCTTTGCTAAAGAGGTGTCGGGGTTATACTCGACCGAGAGTTCGAATCTCTCCGGTTCCGCAGATTTTACTTTGTATCGTATACTTACCACACACTATGGAAGTATTTGTCGAATTTGCTGTCATTTTATTTATCGCAACAGGATTTGGAATTGTCAGTCGGATACTCAAACAACCACTCATTGTCGGCTACATTGCAAGCGGTATTGTCGTTGGGCCATACGTCCTTAATATTCTCAACACAACAACTTCAATTGAACTATTTTCCAAAATAGGTATAGCTGTTCTCCTTTTTATTGTAGGTATCAGTCTCAGTCCGCAGACGATTAAAGAAACAGGAAAAGCGGCACTGGTGACCGGTATAGGACAAATCATCTTCACTTCAGTGATTGGATTTTTTATTATGCGTCTTTGCGGTTTCTCTCCTATCAATGCTCTCTATGGATCAATTGCGCTAACATTTAGTAGTACCATCATTGTCTTGAAGCTCATCTCAGATCGAGGTGATCTTGAAAAACTCTATGGAAAGATATCGATTGGATTTCTCCTAGTGCAAGACGTAGTCGCAACACTCCTCTTAGTTGTTATTCCTATTGTTGGTGCCTATTTGAGTGTGACTGGTGATCAAGGGGCGACACTTGAAACAATTGGGTGGCTCATCGGAAAAGGCATTATCGCAAGTATTACTCTCTATCTTTTTTCAAAATATGTACTCCCAAGATTTTCACACTATCTCGCGCGATCTCCAGAACTCTTGTTTCTCTTTTCTGCCACGTGGGGAATCGTAATGGCAGGCCTATTTTACCAACTTGGATTTTCGATTGAGATTGGAGCACTCATTGCTGGAGTAACACTCTCCGCTTCAAGTTACGCAAAAGAAATTACCGCGAGAATGCATGCTCTGAGAGATTTTTTTATCGTGTTATTTTTTGTACTTCTTGGATCGCATCTCGTTATTAGTGACATCCAATTGATTGCCATCCCTGCCCTCATTCTTTCTTTGTTTGTACTTATTGGAAATCCGCTCATTGTATTTCTGCTTATGAACACACTGGGGTATCGCCGTCGCACAGGATTTATGGCAGGCCTTACCGTTGCGCAAATTAGCGAGTTTTCACTTATTTTGATGGCTCTTGGGTTTACACTCGGACACGTCGAACAATCGACTGTTTCTCTCATTACCGTTGTAGGTATCATTACCATATCTGGATCGACCTACCTCTTCATGTATGCTGATAAGCTATACACCGCGCTTATCCCTTTACTAAAAGCACTTGAAATAAGAAAGACCGCACACGAACCGCTCATAACAACTACTCCTCATTTTGATACGATCATTTTTGGGTATGGAAGAGTTGGGCACGAGTTCGTTCGAGCAGCACAAACACTTGGGGGAAACTACGTTGTCGTTGACTATAATCCAGACGCGATTGCTCGAATGAAAAAAGACGCAATCCCTTCTCTTTTTGGAGACGCAGAAGATGTTGAATTTCTCACAGAAATCAACATCACCGACGCAACGAGAGTTATTTCAACTGTTCCTGACCATGATGCAAATGTAACTCTCACTGATTACTATCACCGTCACCGTCCAGAGGGTACTATTGTGGTGATCGGGCACTCTATTGAAGAAGCGCAACATCTCTATCGAGCAGGAGCAACCTATGTGATTATGCCCCACCATCTGGGAGCATCGCATGCTTCAGAACTTCTCATTCAACAAAAAAGCGATGTACGTGTGTTTGAAATAGAAAGAGCAATACAAGAAAAACAATTTTCATTTGAGGCAATGGAGGCAAGGAGTTGATTTTTTTATCAATCCATGCTATAATGCCCGTATTGTAATGTCTCCTCGTTCTCGGTGCGTTGCAAGTTTGAACAGTAAGTAGAACAATAATTCATGCAAAATAAAATATTCGTTGGCAGCATTTCGTTTAAGACCAACAGCGATGGCCTTAAAGATCACTTTTCACAAGTAGGAACTGTTACAAAAGCAGACATCCTCACTGATAAGATGACTGGCCGATCAAAAGGGTACGGTTTCGTAGAGTTTTCTTCTGAAGAAGAAGCTCGCGCAGCAGTAGAAAAGCTCAATGGCGTCGAACTCGATGGCCGAGCACTCTTTGTTGATCTTGCTCGCCCGAAAGAAGAAGGATTCAAACGAGCGTAATCTCATTCCTTCAATAACAAACACCCCGCATTTTGCGGGGTGTTTGTTATTGATAGCGTGATATAATTGTCCTATATGAGTCATCACCACAACCCAACCAATCGAAAACACTTCGGCATCGT
>CAZSQH010000009.1:0-2170 GCA_964608655.1 uncultured Candidatus Saccharibacteria bacterium
GACTGAAGCTTTGCGAGAGCCGCTGAACCCGCGCCGGCACTCGCTGAACCCGAAGAAGCAATCTTAATTTGATTCTCTAACTTCTTAATATCTTCCGCCGAATTGTTAAGCCCTGCAGATATCTTCTCAAGCGTCTCATCTCGCGTGGCCCGTGGCAGATCTCCATAAAGATCTGCATACTTAGCTGCCGCAGGACTCAACTTGTTTTTAGCTCGATCCATTTGTTGATTAAACGCATCGCCCGACGTTTTTGGGTCTGCCGTTACCGACTTCAAAGCTAGTAGCGCGCTCTGTTGCTCAACCAGATTGTCGTGTGCCTTCTTAACGGGGTCATACTGCTGTCTCAGTTGACTAACTTCTTCAGTACGCTGGGCCTGGTTAAGCGTTGATAAATATCGGTAGTAAGCTTCTGTTTCTCGAGTTGAACACTCAATCTTTTTTCCTGCAAGGTCGGCAGTTGTTCTAGATTCTGCGTCTGCTTTAACTGCCGCCGCATTTTTATGGGGCCATTTCTGTTTACTATACTTACGAAGTTTTACAGAATTAATGATTCCCATTTTTTGCATAATCTCACGGACACATTCAGGGTAAAGATTATGATCAAACTGGATGCGAAGCGCTGTTTCGTTTACATTTTGATACAGACCAAATGAAGCAACTAACTTGTCTATGTAACCAATAAGTTGTGTATCAGAAATAGTTTCTTTCAAAGTGTTTTATTTTGATCATATATTACAATTTACTTACTTTTTGTCAAATGATAGGTTCCTTCTCATGCGCCTTCTAAAAGGGGATGTAAAGCAAATAGCTGTCTTTTCTGGGTTATAATCAAACGGTGAAAAAAGTTAAAGTAATTATTTTTGATATGGACGGGGTTCTTTTTGACAGTGCCACTTTTGCGTATCGCGAAATGTGTAGGATATACCCCGGGATGACTGAAGCGATGATGAAGGAAATTAATTGCGGAAACTTTCATGAGGCGATTGAAAAACTCACTATCCCAAAGATTGTGGAGACAGAAGAAGAAGCTGAGGCACGTCGAACTCGATATGCTAACGAGAAAAGCAACGCTCCTCTTTTTGATGGGGTATTTAATCTTCTAAAAGATCTACATGCAAAAGGATATCTACTTGTTTTAAATACATCTGCATCAAACAGAAATTGTACTCCTCTCTTAGATCGAGCTGGTATTTTAGAAGTTTTTGATTTTATTGGGACAAAAGAGGTTTCAAAAAGTAAGGTAGAAAAATTTGGTATCATAAAAGAAAAATACAATGTAGCATTGGAAGAGATGGTGTTTATTACTGATACATTGGGTGATCTTCGTGAAGCTGAGATTGCCCTTGTTCCGACCATTGCGGTTACATATGGTGCGCATGAAAGAGAATATTTTACTCGAGAAACATACACTAGTCTGGTAACGATAGTTGATTCTGTTGATGAATTGCGATCAGCACTTGAGCAAGGGTAGTGATTTTGCTTGGTATACTAGGAGTATGTACAAGAGAGATAAAGCACCATGGGAGTAAAAGAAGAAAAAAGCATGTATCCATGGGCAATGAATGTGCCAGAAGTTATTTCACTGTTTGAGACGAGCAGTAAAGGTCTCTCTGATGCACAGGCACATGAACGACTCGATCGATACGGGACCAACAAGTTTCACCGACAGGAGAAAAAAAATACTTTTTCTATTTTTTTAAAACAACTTACTAGCCCACTTATTTTCATTTTGATTGGAGCTGGAATTGTTACTGCCTTTCTTCAGGAATGGGTAGAGGTGGTGGTAATCAGTTTGGCTGTGTTTGTAAACGCAGGGCTTGGATTTTATCGAGAATATCACGCAGAGACGACGTTACAGAAGTTGAGTAGTTTTATAAAAGATCGAACCCGAGTAGTTCGTGATGGACGTGAGCGGGAGATTGATGCTGAGCTGGTTGTTCCTGGAGATATTATTTCACTCTCTTATGGAAGTAGGGTTCCTGCAGATGCCCGAGTGCTTCAGGTTAATGCGTTTCGAGTAGACGAAGCAATTCTTACAGGAGAATCAATCCCTGTACAAAAGGACAGCTTTTCTGTTGACCTTACCGATACAGTTGCAGAACGTACATCAATGGTGCACGCAGGGACACTTGTTGTAGAGGGATTTGCAACGGCGGTGGTTACCGCAACC
>CAZSQH010000009.1:2180-15227 GCA_964608655.1 uncultured Candidatus Saccharibacteria bacterium
TTGCTGGGCTTGTGTCAGGAACTCATCGAGCAAAGACTCCCATTCAAAAAGGGCTTTCTCGTTTAGCGTGGATTATTTTTGCAATTGTGATTGCAATTGTGATTGGTATTTTTCTACTTGGAATAAGTCGAGGGGAGTCAGTTCTTGCGATGTTGGTGCTGTCAGCGGCGGTCTCAGTGGGGGCTGTCCCTGAAGCGCTTCCTATTGCTCTCACTGTTATTCTTTCTATTGGTGCGGAACGTATCGCTAAGAAAAAAGGAATCACCCGTACGCTCATTGCGGCGGAAACGCTTGGGTCAACAAGCATCATCATGACTGACAAGACAGGGACACTCACAGAAGCAAACATGAGTCTCGTTGGCATCTACACCACAAAAGAACTTACTAGTGGCAATGTGGATCCAACACTGCACAATGATGATGACCGGCACTTGCTTACGGTGGCATTAAACAATCTTGATGTCATTGTTGAACAGCCACACGATGATGCTTCAACCTGGCAATTTAGAGGAAAACCATTTGAAGTAAATATTCTAAACATAGCTCGTGAGAGTGGGGTAGATATCTCACGATTTGGCACAGGGAATGTTTCGAGTATTGTGATTCCGTTTAATTCAACCCACAAGTTTTCTGTTGCCCGAGCAAAAGATTTTTACACCATTATGGGTGCACCAGATATTCTCCTTGCGCATGCAAAAATGGATAGTGTTGAAAAAGAAAAAATTACTTCATGGATCATGGCAGCAAGTGAGGAAGGGAAACGATTGATTGCGCTTGCGAAGTCTGAAAAACATATAGATTCAATTAAAGATGTTTCAGATATTGTTTTTTTAGGAATATTTGCCTTTTTTGACCCTATACGAAAAGAAGTCCCCTCAGCAGTTGCACGTATTGAATCGCTTGGAACAAAAATTATTATGGTAACTGGGGATCTCAAAGGAACCGCTCTTTCTGTTGCGCGGGCCATTGGGTGGGAGGTGACACCGAAACAAGTACTCACCGGTGAAGAAATAAAAACACTTTCTGATGAAGCGCTTAATCAATTACTTCCTTCAATAAAAATTTTTGCTCGAGTAACACCTGAAGACAAGCTTCGTATAGGGAGATTATATCGTTTATGCGGCGAAGTGGTAGCAATGACGGGGGATGGGGTAAATGATGCACCAGCACTTAAAGCGATGGATATTGGAGTTGCGCTTGGATCAGGAAGTGATGTCGCAAAAAGTGCTGCAGATTTAGTGCTGCTTGATGATAATTTTCAAACAATAAGCTCAGCAATTCACGAAGGTCGTCGTATCCTTGTTAATATCCGTAAAACGTTTGTGTACCTTATGTCTAATTCACTTGATGAAGTATTTGTGATTGGGGGGAGTCTTCTTGTAGGAATCGCGCTTCCTCTTACTGCACTTCAAATTATATGGGTGAATCTTTTTACAGGAAGCCTCCCTGCACTTGCGTTTGCTTATGATGAAGATTTTGACCATGACCGGTCTCAACGACACACACTGAAGTCGATATTTACAAAAGAAGTTAATGTTCTTACTTTTGGTATTGGTATTTTGACATCGCTTCTTCTATTTTTGCTCTATTTTTTTCTTTTACGTTTTGATGTTGCGGTTCCTGTTGCACGGTCGGTATTTTTTGTATGTTTTGCCTCGTATATACTCGTTGTATCATTTTCTTTTAGAAGCTTACACAAACCACTTTTCTCGTATCCACTATTTTCGAATAAACGATTAAACCAAAGCATTGTCATTGCATTTATAATGCTTGTGTTGACCATGACTCTTCCAGTATTTCGAAATCTTTTTGATTTAGCTCCACTTCCTGGTGCATGGCTTTGGTTTGTAGCGGGGTGGCTCATTATGAACGTATTCCTTGTTGAATGTGCAAAATATTTCTTTAGAAAAAAAAGACGAGTTATTCATAGCTAAGCTATACTTGTTAAGATGAAATCAATGGTTGGAAGGTATAAACATTGGAAATATAAAAATACATTTTTTCTTGTTTGTACACTTATTTTTCTTTTTTATCTTACTTCTCAGGGACACCTAGATACAGTAGTAAAGGGAATTGCAGGGTACGGTTATTTAGGGGTTTTTGTTGTCGGTATGTTTTTTGTTTCCACATTTACTGTTGTCCCTGCAGGGATGGTTCTTTTTCAATTAGCAAAAGAACTTAATCCTTTTGGATTGGTGTTATTTGCTGGGGCTGGTTCCATGCTGGGAGATTTTATCATCTTTAAATTTTTTAAAGACAGAGTGTTTGAAGAATTGAAACCAGTGTTTTTACGGTTGGGAGGCTCACGATTGTCTCATATTTTTCATATGCCGTATTTCGCATGGCTTGGACCATTACTTGGGGCACTTATCATTATTTCACCATTTCCTGATGAGATAGGTATTGGTTTGTTGGGTATTTCAAAATTAAAAAATTGGCAGTTTCTGTTATTATCATTTTCATTAAATTCATTGGGGATTTTATTATTAGTGAGTTTTAGATATATACAATAGATAACAACAATTAAAAAAACCGTGCACATTGTTTTGTACACGGAATATATTTTTTTAATCGAGATTACAGGGTCGTCTGTGAGGGATGTAGCGACGAGTAGAAAAATGTTCTTCAATTTTCTTTTCGTTTTTTTCGTACTGGAGAATTTTTTCCTCAATTCTTTTTGGATCTAACCTTTCTTTTTCTTTGTAATTTTTTGGGGCATGCATCCATGCTTCGTCGGGAACATACTGCTCATAATCAAGAAGAGTAGGTACAGGATCTTTTCTTCTGTCTACCCGTTTGAACCTACAGTTTAGATATCCAGTCACCACATCACTTGTCCATAATCCGTGAAATTTCTTTCCCAAAATTTTTGCTGCAAGATCTCCACCAAGCGCATGTCCAAAGATTGCAAATACGGTGTCTTGTTTGGGTATGTTAGAATTTTTTATAATCTTCTCTAGTCTAAAAAATTCTTCCAACTCTTTTAAACAATCTGGGGGTAATGTTGCTAATCGTGGATCTTCTGATGCTTTTTGAAGGAAGGATTCCCAGTGATCAGGCTGTGGAAGCAGAGATTCTTTTTGTTTCAGTGCTGGAAACCAGTGCTTTGCAAAGGTAAGGATTTGATCATAATCTTCAAAAAGATGCTGCAAAAGAATTTTTTTCACAGGGATTTTTTCCTTACCAATGTGCTCCCCAAAAATTTTTTCAAGAAGAGGAAGCCCTACATCGATATGATGGAGGAAAAAACGTCCAAAAATAGACGGGGTCACCACTTTGTTACTATCAATCAAAGCATGAATCTCTTCATACATTTGAGCATCGCCACCAAAGATTTTTGCTGACTGCGCTGAGTGCTCGTACTTATTCATTTTTTCAATTTTTTATTGATATTACAAACCTTATGTGGATTGTCAAATGGGTCTATTTCATAAAAACGTATCGGAAACCTTTTTCAGCATGAGTAAACAAAGCAAAAGGGAGGTCTCTGGTGGGGCTGGTTTCCTATTTAGATATGTTGTATAATAGTAGGGTTACTTTTTAATTAATACGAAATTACATATGCCAAAAGCAAATTCTGCATTTATGAAACCCCTCACTGTAAGCCCAGCGCTTGCAAAAGTGGTAGGAAATGGACCAATGCCTCGAAGTGAGGTGGTAAAGAAATTGTGGGAATATATCAAGAAACACAATCTTCAAGATGAAAAAAATAAGCGAAACATCAACGCTGACGAAAATCTCAAAGCAGTATTTGATGGAAAGGGAACAGTTAATATGTTTGAAATGACGAAACTTGTTTCAAAACACCTTTCATAAAGCACACAACAAAACACCTCTTTCTAAAATGAAGGAGGTGTTTTGTTTTTCCCCGGCTTGATCAAGAAACAATAGGTTCATTTTTGTAAGCATTATATTTGTCTCGAGGCTCTCATAACGCCTGGAGCTCACATCTGGTGCTATGATTTAGAACCAATTCCTAATCTTCGCCTATAATTATCGTCTCGCATGATAAATAAATGTCAACACACTTTTCTATTAATATTCTGGAAAATTATGTGGAAAAATTGTGAGCAACTCATAAAAAACAGTGGATTACTTTTTTATTTTTCCATTTATAAATTTTTTATATTCAAAAAAAGACCAGTATATATAGTTTATTTGTACCTGATATACTACAAGAGCTTTCTATGACCCGTTTGAACCGCTTTATCTATATTATTATCGCAGTGCCTCTCTGCGTAGCACTAGTGTCGTTGCTTAGTATTGTGATTATCGTTTCTTCTTCTAACAAGCATATTTACAAAAATACAGAAAGTGCCCCACCTACTGATGTTGCCCTTATCCTTGGTGCGGCGATTCTTAGAAATGGAGGTCTTTCTCCTGTGTTGAAAGATAGGGTTGATCAAGCAATTGAACTATATCAGGCAGGAAAAGTACAAAAGATTATTGCAAGTGGAAATAATGCATCTCTTGAATACAACGAAGTACAACCAGTACGAAAGTATTTGATTGAGCGAGAGATACCAGAGGAGGATATTTTTATGGATTATGCAGGCTTTGACACCTATTCAAGTGTCTATCGTGCGCGAGATGTATTTCTTGCAGATTCTATTTCTATTGTAAGTCAATCTTTCCATCTTCCCCGAGCTGTGTTTATTGCACGGGAACTTGGAATGGAAGCATATGGGGTAAGTGCAGATAGGGGACACTATAAACTCACTAATTATTTTAGAGAGATGCTTGCTGATATAAAAGCCATGGCAAATCTTATAAGCAATCGAAAACCAAAATATCTTGGCGAGCAAATTCCTATTGAAGGCGATGGAAGAAAATCACTTCCTTCATCGACGACTATTCCTATTTGGTAAAACAGTGAGTCTATTATGTCAGAATTTATACAACATTTAATTCAGTTTATTATTGCACAAGGAGCGTTTGGAGTGTTTATTGCTTCAATAATAGAGGAAATTGTTGTTCCTATTCCTTCTACTATTATTCAAACAGGAGCAGGGTTTTTACTGCTTGCAGATCAATCGATAACTGCAGACTCTGTGTTGTTTCTTATCGGACATATTGCACTTCCTGCAGCAGTTGGTGCAACACTAGGGTCACTTGTCATTTACGGGCTTGTTTATTGGGGAGAAAAGCCGTTTGTTCATCGGTTTGGAGGTTATTTTTTTCTTACCCAAGAAAAACTTGATCGAGCAAAAGAATACGTATTGCGCCACAAAAGTATGATTTGGATATTTTGTTTTGTTCGATTCATCCCCATACTTCCAAGTGTGTTTGTTGCAGGAACCGCTGGGTTGATACGACTTCCTCTTCGGATATATCTCGTCACTACTTTTATAGGAATGTTTATTCGGGGTCTCTATCTTGGATTTGCTGGGTGGTTTACTGGATCTGCATTTAGTATGGCCTCATCTCAAAAATCTCCATTTGAAATGTTCATTTGGTTTGGATTGGGTGTAGTAGTTATTTCAACAGTAACTATGATAGTTGTTTTTTATGTCAAAAAAAAGAATACAATTACTGACTAAAAAACTTAATAAAGCACTCTATGACCATTACGATGTGTATGGGCGGCACACACTTCCATGGCGAATGACCACTGATCCGTACAAGATACTTGTTTCAGAAATGATGCTGCAACAAACACAGGTATCTCGGGTGATAGAAAAATATAAAAATTTTTTAACACTATTTCCTACTGTTCAAGACCTTGCTCGCGCATCATTGGCATCAGTACTAATCGCATGGAGCGGTTTAGGGTATAATCGTCGTGCAAAATATCTTCATTATACCGCGCAAAAAATAGTGACTCATTATGGTGGTTTATTTCCACAGAATAAAAGTGAATTACAAACATTTCCTGGTATAGGAGCATACACTGCGGGAGCAGTATGTGCATTTGCTTTTAATCATGCAGAGATATTGATTGAGACTAATATTCGGACTGTTTTTATTCAACATTTTTTTCCACGTACAAAAAAGGGAATCCCTGATAAGAAAATCGTTTCTCTTATTGAACTAGCAATAGATAAACATAATCCTCGCGTGTGGTATTGGGCACTTATGGATTACGGGGCCTATTTAAAACAAAAAGGCAATATTGTGCATCGTAAAAGTATGCATTATAAAAAGCAAAAACCATTTAAAGGATCAACTCGCCAATTACGCGGCGCTATTCTTCGTATGCTTATTGAACAACCTATTACTGTAGTTGAAGTGATGAGGGAGACAAAGGTATCAAAAAATGAAGTAATTGTTACACTTTTTGCATTAAAAGAAGAAGGTTTGATTACTAAAAAGGGGCATTTTTATAGACTTGCCACACTATAATATCCTCCATACAATAGACACTATGGAGGAACATGAATACAAAGAACATCTTGAAGAGACGCCCGTTCCTTTCGAAAAAAATCAATCAAATGAATGGCACCGTTTTTTTCGAATGCACCCACACTTGAAACGGGCGCTTACCACCATTGGGGCAAGCGTGCTCACATCGATAGTAGTTATCGGTATTGTTGGAGTAATAGGATGGAATAATCGAGACAAGATTGCCGCATTGCTTATTTCAACATTACCACCAGAAGCACCCGCTCCGCTTTCTATTATTTCAGAACAGAAAGAAGATACGAAACCAATGGCAGCAGAAGAAGTAAAGGAATTATCAGTTACGGAGGTGGTTGCAAAAGTAAATCCAAGTGTAGTATCGATCGAAGTATCTCAAGCAAGTACTTTTTTTGGAAAAGTGGTAGGAAAAGGAACAGGTTTTTTTGTTACGAGTAATGGAATGATTGTTACAAATCGTCACGTGATTGATGTGCCAAATGCGACATATACAATTACTACTACCACTGGGAAAAAGTATGCTGCAACACTTACTGCAAAGGATCCAATTTTTGATTTAGCGATATTGAAAGTTAATGGATCTGGATTTACCCCAGCAATACTTGGTGATTCTGATGAGCTTGCACTGGGACAGAGCGTTGTTGCGATTGGGTTTGCACTTGGAAAATTTGAAAATACTATTTCAACAGGAGTGATATCAGGACTTTCTCGTTCTATTGTTGCAAGTGGTGGAGGTAATTCGGAACAACTTGATCGTGTTATTCAGACTGATGCGGCTATAAATCCAGGAAACTCAGGGGGGCCACTGATTAACTTAAAAGGAGAAGTGGTTGGTGTGAATGTTGCAGTTGCGCAAGGGGGTCAAAGTATAGGGTTTGCAATTCCAGCAGATAGTGTCGCTCAGGTGGTAAATTCTGTAAAAGCATACGGATTTATTGTTCGACCATATGTGGGAGTGACTCATTCACAAATTGATGCAACAGTTCAGCGACGCAACGGACTCTCTGTTGATTATGGGATATATATTATTGCCGTGGTTCCTGATTCTCCAGGCGCTCGTGCCGGTATACAAGCGGGAGATATTATACTTACTATCGATGGAACAAAACTTGATGGAGATCCTTCATTTGCAACCATTATTCGCAATAAAAAGGTAGGGCAAACCATATCGGTTGTGCTGTTGCGTGATGGAATACAGCGAACCGTAAAAGTGCAACTTGCACAAGCTCCAGATTTATAATTATTATTTTTTTATATCGTGGAGTGTCAGTGCGAACCAAGCACCACTAAGCATAATAATTCCAAGTATAAAGAAAAGTACTGTATACATATCCCAACCGAGCAATATAATAGCAATCACTGGTCCAACGAGATACGCTAAAGGTGTCATATTTCGAAACACTGCGATGGTGGGGGTGTCACGATCGGTAACGTGTTTAAAAAAGTAACTTTCGTTTGATACCTCAACAATACTTGCCCCCATTCGAGTAAGGAAAAGAATAAGAGCAATTGCAACAACATTTACATCTCCAACGAGAGCAAAAATAATAGTAGCAATTCCCATAATGAGCATTCCTCCTGAAATAAGCTCTCTTTCGTTTGAGAATTTGTCAGCAATACGACCTGCTGGATATTGGAAAAGAACAAAAGGGATAAGCATTACACTAAAGATAAACCCCACTTGTTCCCATGAAAATCCAAGCGTTTGTGTAAGATAGATAGGAGTATAGATTACCATCCATACATAAAATAATTGCATGAGACCGTTAATGATGATTGATCCTCGAACATCACTTTTTGTTTTGAGTACTTTCAACATTTTTGAAAGTGATAAGTGCACGTATTTTGCGTCATGGTATTTTCGTTCCCCGAGAAAAATTGTTGCAAGTCCAGCAAGTACTGCTGTTGCAGAAAAAAAGTACACAATACCAAACCCATAAGAAGCCTCAAGAAATCCAACAAATACAGGCATTCCTACCCAGGCAAGATTATTAAGAGTAAGGAACATTCCTCGAGTATTTCCTGTAGTTTTTGGATCAGAAAAATGTTCGAGAAAGACATCAAACCCATAATAAATAAGTGGAACAAGAGCAAAGTAGGGAATGAACATGAGTATTGCAATCCATGTACCACTGGTTACGCCTAATCCTAAAAGAAGGATCGCGGTGGTGATTAATAGGATCGCCATGTAGCGTGTGTTGCCCCATCGTTCAATAAGTCGAGCAGCTCTAGTGATGAATAGTAAAGAAAGTGCTGAACCGAGAGTGAAAACAACACTTGTTGCTTTCGGGCTTAAGACGGTATCAAGCATGCTCGAATTGATATATGCAACAAGCGCGCTGTGAAGAGAGAAGAAAAAGGATGCTAAGAGTACTGGGCGTAATTTTCGCATAGCTACAGTATAGCGTACCTCCTATATCGTAAATATCACAGGAATAACCAGAGGACGCTTTGCAGTTTTTTGGAGAAGGTATTTTGACACCGTTTCAGCAACAGTATTTTTTACATAATCTAAGTTTCCTTGCTGTTGATTTTTACTTGATTGTTCAATAGTTTTCTTGATAAGAATACGTGTTTGTCTAAGGAGTTCTTGGGATTCTTTTAAATAGACAAAACCACGTGAAATAATATCAGGGCTTTTTCGTAATGTCCCTGTGCGCCCATCAAGAACAGCAATAATGATAAACATACCATCTTCAGCAAGGAGTTGTCGGTCACGAATAACCACATTTTGTTCATCACCAACAGAAAATCCATCCACAATCATAGGACTTGCTGGAGCTTTTTCTTTTCGGGTAGAAATTTTTGTGCCATCGGCGGATATTTCAATAATTGATCCATTGTCAGGAACAACGATATGTTGCTCTGGGATACCAAGCTCCATTGCAAGTTCTTTGTGAAGCTGGAGACGATAATGATTTCCATGAATTGGAATGAAAAACTTTTCATTTATTTTTTTATGTAACCATCGAACATCTTCCTTGTTTCCATGACCTGTTGCGTGTACATATTCTTCACCCGGGGTTCGATAGGTGATAATACGTGTTCCTTGTCGTGCGAGACCGTCTTTCATGCGTTCAACTTGTCGTTCATTTCCTGGAACGATTGAAGAGGAGAGAATGATAGTATCACCTTTTCGAAGTGCAAATTTTTTATCTGTTTTATTTGCCGCGCGCATTAGTCCAGAAAATTCTTCACCTTGTCCTCCTGTTGAAAGAACAATCACTTGGTGTGGAGGATATTTTTCAATTTCGTCCATGGAAACTATGGTATCTTTTTTTGGTTTTAATAGGCCTGCTTGAATGGCGATTTCAATGTTTGTTTTCATTGATCGTCCATTAAGAAATACTTTCTTTCCGAGTTGTTCTGCAATTTCAACAATTTTAATCAATCGAGTGATGTGTGATGCAAATGCTGCAATAATAACGCGACTATTAGAAACCCGACGAAGAATATTTTCAAGCCCTTGGTGCACTTTTATTTCAGGAAGCGCATACCCTTCATTTTCTATGTTTGTTGAATCTGTCATTAGGAGAAGTACTTTTGCAGTATCAAATATTTTGTATTCTGCTTCTTCATTTTCACTTACTACGCCATCAATTTGATCAAGTTTGTAATCTCCAGGATTTACAATCCATCCATGAGGGGTTTCAATGATTACTCCCATAGAATCAGGAATTGTGTGTGTTACCCCCCAAAAGCGCACCTTCGTGGTTCCAATGGTTACTGATTCTCCATTCTCGACTACCTGCAAATTAAGTTGGGGGAGGTGTGGAAATTCACTCTGACGCTTTTTTAGCATTAGCGCAGTGAGATTTCGAGTATAGACTGGTGGATTTCCGATGCGTGAGAGTACAAGTGGTACACCACCAATGTGGTCAAGGTGCCCGTGCGTGACAATGAGCGCGCGAACACGATCTTTTCGCTCCTCGAGATATCGGGTATTTGGGATAACGTAATCAATTCCTGGGGTGCTTTCGTTTGAGAAATACATTCCCGCATCGATAACAATGATATCTTGACCGATTTCTATTGCAGTCATATTTTTCCCAATTTCTTCTACTCCTCCAAGTGGGATAATTCGAACTGCGCCTGGTTCAAGGTTTGGAATGTGGGCAGTTTTAGGAATTGCAGGTTCGGTGTTTTGATTGAGATCTGCAGGAGGACGAGTCGGTCGACGACCACGATCAAATGGCCGGCGCCCAGAAAAGCCTCGTCTTTTTGTATGAAATGGTTTTTTTTCTGTTGTTTTTTCTTTTTGTGAATTTGTATGTTGCATAAATAATTATTTTTTTTGTGTATATGGTGCGATCCACTCCCAAACACGATTTGTTTTTTGATACCAATTGGGAATATTTGCGTATCGAAGGTCTATACTCTCCAATGCTGGTTGAGCAATCCCGTGTGCATTCTCATTAGCAATGAGAAGAGTAACAATCGTGTAGAGCGGGAGAGCATTTTTATATTCTTGAGGAAGTGAAGAAACGGTGTCAGAAAGTACAAGAGGGAATCCTGCTGCTGTTATTTCATCTTGAAATGTCCCTGGATCGAATGCTTGTACCTCAGAGAGCACCCCGAGGGTTGCCATTTGTTGTGACAGCGCTTTTCCAGCACTAATGAAACGAGAAGTATTCAACGTTGCGATTCCCATTGCGACAGGAGCGCCATTTTTTCCGAGTACTCCGTCGGTAACTGTGTAGCCGAGTTTCGCGAGTGATGCTTGTATTTCAGTGAGTGCAATAGGAGTGTCCTGTTCTGCTGATATCCCTTTTTTTATTTCAAAAGGAATTCCGTAACCATTTTCTACTGTAGCAAGTATTTGTTCTTTGTCAATCGAACGATTAATAAGGGCAAGGAGTGATGGATTTCCAAGAGATGGTTCCCCCTCTTTTCGAAAGAGAATAACGTTATTGTTTGTTGAAATACTCGTAATACTCATTTCTTTTGGAATGTTTTCAGGAGTCATATCTTCGGAAGTGATCGCAAAGGTAAAATCAACAGACCCTTCTTTAAGAGCATTGAGCAATAGTTGTTTGTTTGCAAAAAACTTAACAACAAATGATGAAAGTAGTGGAGCGCCGAGAGGGTAATGTCGGTGCCGAGAGAAGACTATTGTATCAACTTTTTTTGTCTCATCTCGCGTGATAGTGCTGACTTTGAATGCTCCTGCTCCAATAGGGGGTGTGGTTAACGACAGATCGATAAATGCTTCGTCGGGAATTCCTTGCCAATGAGCCGCCGGGAGTATTCCTATGGTCATTCGCTTTAAAAATGAGTCGTCTGGTTGTGGGAGGGTGATAAGTACTGTTCTTGCATTTGGTGTTGCTACCGTAAGAGCGTTCCAATACGAAGCGTCTCTTTTGTTGAGAATAGGATTTGCAAATTTTTCTATGGTAAATGAAATATCGCTTGAGGTAATAGGGGTCATATCGTGAAAAAAAACATTATCACGGAGTGAAAAAGTATAGGTTCGCTCATCCGGGGAAATGGTATATGTTTCTGCGATTTCAGGGATAAGTGTTCGATCCCCGTATTCTTTCATTAGCCCAGCGTATACCAAACGAGTTAAAGATCTATCTGTTGTTGTCGATGCGGTCACTGGATTGATAGTGAGAGGGGCACCTACAACTCCTTCGTATAGTGTTCCTCCATGAGCTGGAGTAGTAATCAAGGTTGTGTTGTTAATAGTGATGAGAAAAATATACACCACAACAAAAAATGCAATAACAACTACGTATAGTAGTGCACGAGTAAGCGTGAGTGGCCCAGAAAAAAGGGCATAAAGAGTTTCTTTTTTAGGAAATTTCCTAGTGATGAGGAATGAAAAAAAAGACATTACGACAAGGGCCGAAAAATCGGCAAATAACAGTAGAGATTTCTCCTATTGAACAAGAAAGAGTACTGCAATAGAACTACATGCAAATATAACCGCAACTACAATAGTGAGAATAAAGAAAAAACGCTCACCACCGCGTCGTGTTTGGAAAAAAGAAGTGTCGCCAAATGCACTTCCCATATCTCCCGTCCCTCTTTGTAGCAATACGAGTACAATGAGTAAAAGAGAAGAGACTATTTGAATAATTTGTAGTACGCCTGTCATAGGTGAAACGAGATTGATTATAGCAGAAGTAAGAAAAATTGCTAATTAATACGAGATTCACTGTGTAGTAAAGTAGCAGTATTGGGCGAAATCGTGTAGCCAGAGTTCATGTGTACGATTCAAAAGCGAAGTAACTTCATTTGAGACTCGTTTTATAATACTTGACAAATATAAATCTCCATGCTATCATTCTATCAGATAGCCTAATGTTAAAAATAATGGGTTAACAGAGGGCAACCCCCAAGGCACCGCTATTGCTGGTGCCAGCAGATCCGGGGGATTGTACTCCGGCTGTGTATCGCTGGAGATTCCGGGGTTTCCTAGCCGTTTGGGTGCCCGTGCCATGTGGCCCCGCTGGTGTAATAAGGAAACCAATATGTAAAAAGCCAGATTCTGCAGAATCTGGCTTTCTTTTTTATACATACATGATACAAATGAAGGAGTGTGAGGCAATAGCTCTTTAGATTTTTAGCTAGTGCTTGCACTAAGGATTAAGAAGTCCGGGGCTTTCCAGCTTGCGGACTTTATTTTTTTATACCTTCACCCCGCGCGCGCCAGGCTCGGCCAACACCGTGTGCCATGCGGACACC
>CAZSQH010000010.1:0-15121 GCA_964608655.1 uncultured Candidatus Saccharibacteria bacterium
TGTGGGTGTTTTTCACCCATAAGGTAGGGAACAAGCGGTTGCATCCCTGCTGTATTGAAAAGAACAGAAGGATCATTTTTAGGCACAAGTGAGGCGCTCGGAAGTATTGCATGCCCACGCTTTGCAAAAAAATCTAAAAATCGTTGTCGTATTTGTGCACTTGTCATACTTCTACTATTGTATCTTTTTTAGTCTTTTTGCAAGAGTTTCAAGTTTTTTCAAATCATGTTCTATACCTTTCAATCCAATCTCAAAAAATTTCCTATCAACAGTGATACCGATACTTTTAAATATATCACTAGGACTCATAGATCTTCCTGCTGAAAGAAATTGTTCTATCTTTTTAGCGTAAGACGAATCTTTCTTCCATTTTTCATAGAGTGCACGACTTATAATTTGACCATACGCATAAGAATAGACGTAAAAGAAACGACGTATGTGCGACCATGCAACGTAAAAATACCCATCATCGTCGCTCACCTCAACTGATTTTCCAAGATACGATTGAAGATGTTTCTGTAGTAATTTTGCAATTTTTTCTTTACTTAATTGTCCTTCTGTACGAATCTTGTTATGTAATTCAAGTTCAAAATTAAAACAAGCAATTTGTCTAAAAATAGTAACAACATCCCCCGATATTTTATTATGAAGAAAGACTAATTGTTCTTCTTCTGAAAGATTATCTTGTAAACTATCAATGACTACTTGTTCAAAAAAAGTACTTGCAACTTCAGCACAAGCAGTAGAATAATGTTGATAAAAAGGTGGTTGTTGTTTGCTGTATTCTGTATGAATAGCGTGTCCCATTTCATGTGCCAATGTTTCAACAGATCGAATATCGTCAACGTGATTAAGGAGTACATATGTTGGCAATTGACCCATACCCCAACAAAATGCACCGTTGTCTTTTCCTTTTTTAGGCGCTACATCAATTTGGCCTCTTTTTAAAAATAAATCAAGAATATCTGCATATTTCTGATCCACCTCTTTAAATGAATTTCGAACAATAGAAACACTGGTATCGAAATCAAATGTTTTTTTTATTGAACCTATTTTTGTATTTCGATCTGCCATAAAAATCTTTTTTTCACCAAGCAATCGAGCATGCAAGGTGTAAAATCTTTTACTGATATCAAAATATTTTGTAACAATTGCTACAAGTGCTTCTATGGTTTTTTCATCATTTTCATGCCCAAGGGCTGTTGCACTGTATGGTTTTTTATAGCCTCGGCGTTCATCCATAACCTTTTTGTAGTTGTAAACTGCATTTATTTCAGCTTCAGCAAACTGACTATTATTTTTTAACACCGTGTTTACATGGTCACTGAGTGCTCGCCGTTCGTTTTTAGGTAAATCCCTAATGAGGTTAAGTGCTTGCGAAAGAGGAATGTCCTTTCCTTTGTGTTTAACTGTTTGTTGAGTAAGCACTCGTTCTTGACCATCAACCCACATGGTATAGCTTGTTTGAGACAAAAGACTTACCAACTGCTCTTCTGCTTCTGAAAGATTGTAATCAGCACGAATAAAAATACGTTCTAAAAAATATCGATATCGAGTAAGTACTTTTGCATCAAGAAATTTTTTTCTTTTTTCTTTTGATATTTTTCCAATTGTTAAAATAAAAAATTTTATTTTATTTGCTGCATTATTTAATCGTTGTTCTATTTTTGTTGCCGCTGCTGCTGCTTTCACATCGTTACTATTGAGTCTGTTACGAAGCGCAAAGTACCACCACGGTTTCTCTATAGACAGGACTTCAAGTGCTTCAAAATCTTTTAAAGCTTTGTATAAAACATCAGGAGTACTTATAAAGTTCTTACCTCGATATTTTTTCTCGAAAGAAGCACATGCTGTCTCAATCTTTCTAACATCTATTTCTATTTGAGCATCGTTATCCCCTTTATAGAGAAGTGATAAATCCCACTGAGTCTTATATTTCATCGCACTATCATAACAGAAATAAAAAAAGCCCGAAATGGGCTTTTTTTATTGGGATTGTTCTTCATCTTTTACCCCTGGAAACTTCATAATTTGCCGTTCAATAAACCAAAGCACCACAAAAGTAAACAGTGCCAAAATAGTCACCAATACAGCTAAATCATACAACCCAAATCCGCATGCCATTCCAATTCCTGCAGCGACCCATAACCCACTTGCAGTGGTAATTCCAGTAACTTGATTACCCATTCCATGCACAATTGCTCCAACTCCAAGAAACCCAGCCGCAGCGACTACTTGAGCTGCGATACGAAGCGGATCAAAGTTGTATATATCAAATTGAACCATCACCGCTTGAGAAATGATAACGAAAAGTGCTGAACCCATAGACACAAGTGTGTAGGTTCGCATACCTGCAGTTTTGTGTGCGATAAAACGTTCCATGCCAAGCGCCATTCCCAGCGCCATCGCGAGTAACAAATGAAGATACAATTCACCAAAATGAAATAATTCCATACACAAAGTATAGCGCGGTTATAGAGAAAAGAAAAAAGCACCCTCGATATTCGAGAAGTGCCTTATTTATCACCGTCCTTGTTATGACACATTAATACGTTCGCCAGTATGGTATTTCAAAACCAAAACTGTTACCTTGAAATTGCCATTGGTACGGATTGGGGCCCCAATTCCATGTATTGTTGTACAGAGGCATTGGTTGTTGCCATTGTGGTGGCATCGGCATCATCGGTTGTAAAAAGTTACCCCAATTGCCCCAAACCTGTCTCGGGGCAAACAGTTGTTGGAAAAATATTCCTAAGCCATTTCTTCTGCATCTGCAGGCAACCAATTGGAACCTGCACCCACCACAAAACTGTGGCTGAATAAAGTTCTGTTGTGTAGTAAGGTACTGATTGAATTGAACCTGCGGCTGAGGAACGTAAGGATTTCCTGACAAATAATTCGTATAATACGGGGTTACTTGCGGTCCATAGTACTGCGGATACTGAGCATCCATAACTTGAGAAATAAATACTCCTATAAAAAGGAGTGTTAGAATCCTCTTCATATCGTTTATTTTTTTGTGAAAAATTCGATGTTTGAGTACAGAATACCTGATTTATTGTATTTTGTCAATAACACCTCCCCCGATAAGAATATTATTTTCATACACAACCAATGACTGTCCTAGCGGCACCACTTCCCCTTCAACCATGACAACGGTGTGATCATCTATTATCTTTATATTATGAAATGCTCCGTGGTAACGAATCTGTGCAGTGTATTTTTTGTTTTTCCTATATCGAACAATCCAATTTGAATCACGAAGTGTTATGGTCACAGATTTTTTCTCAAACAATTTTCTTTCTTCTTTTGTTGAAACAATCAGTGTATTTGTTTCAATATCTTTACCAACAACATAGTATGGTTCTCTAGTATCGTTTGGGGTAGTAATAGAAAATCCATGACGTTCACCAATTGTATAGAACCAGACCCCATTATGTGTTCCAACAACAGTACCATCAAGTGTTGTTACTGCTCCAGCTTTTTGTTCGATATATCGTAAAAGAAATTCACGCATATCAACATCTCCAAGAAAACAAATCCCTTGACTATCTTTTTTTGATGCGGTAAACAATCCTGCATTTTTAGCAATAGTTCTTACTTCATCTTTCTGCAAATGTCCTATAGGAAAAAGTATGTGCTCGAGTTCTCCGCCCCGCAACATCCATAAAAAATAGCTTTGATCTTTTTTTTCATCTCCTCCTTTACATAAAGAAAAAATTTCTTTATTTTCATCAAATGCAACGTTCGCATAATGCCCTGTCGCAATTGCATCTGCCCCAATAGATTGTGCATATTCCCAAAGTGCACCAAATTTAATTACCCGATTGCACAACACATCTGGATTTGGTGTTCTCCCCGCTCGATATTCAGCAATCATATAATCAGCAACTCCTTTTTTATAAGATTCCTCTGCATCAAAAAAATGAAACGGGATATTAAGTTGTGCGCATACACGCATAGCATCACGTTTCTCTTCAACCCAGGTACACGGTAGCCATTCTGGCGACCATGTTTTTACAAACACACCGTGAACCTCATATCCTTCTTTCTTGAGAAGATACGCAGCAACAGAAGAATCAACTCCTCCAGAAATGCCAACAGCTACTTTTAATTTCTTTTTTTTCACCCTGTGATACTAGCACGATACTATTTCAAATTCATCATTTTTTTAAAGACTTCATAGAGCGCGTAAGCATCAGCAAATGCACTATGCGCTTTTTTATTTTCAACACCAAATTTCTCACAGAGCATGCGAAGAGAAAGTTTGCCCATATCACCATTTGTGTGTAGCACCCCAAACGCAACAGAAAGTGTATCTATTTTATAAAAATGCATATCATGATCTAAACTAGTATCTCGAAGCGCTTTTTCAATAAACGGGTAATCAAACGTAATATTATGTGCAAGAAAAATGGCACCTTTTGTTTTTTCAACAAACACTTTCATCGCTTCTTCAAGCGATACTGCGAATAACCAATCTGCTTCATTGTATCCGTTAATACGAAGTGCTTGTGGGTCTGCAGTCTCAATATGCTTTGGTTGAATTTTCAGATCAACTTCATCTATCACAGTAAGTGTGTCACCTTTCATTTTTGCAACAACAATTCCTAGTTCAATAACTTCTCCCTTATCACGTTCAATTGCTGTTGTCTCTATATCAACAAATGCGAGCGGCTGTTCTAAAATCATGACATTCTATTGTAAATATTTTTTCTTATTTGCCAAATGCTCCTGATAAGTGCGTCCATAGTGTATTTTTCCTTCGTTATCATGAAGATAATAAAGATAGGGAGAATCCACTGGTTGTAATGCTGCTTTTATCGCGGCACTGCCAGGATTGTTAATTGGTGTTGGTGGAAGTCCTTTGTATTTATACGTGTTGTATGGCGAATCAATTGCTAGATCCTTTGTGGTTAGTTGTGCTGATGTTTTCCCAAGTAAAAAAAGAAACGGCGCATCAACCTGAAGTGGTATGCCAAGTTCAATGCGTTTCCATAAAATTCCTGAAACAATACGAGCCTCTTCGCCATTGTTTGCTTCTTTTTCTATAAGTGAAGCCATAGTGATTATCTCTTTTTGGGTGTAAGGACTTTCTGAAAAAAGTGGCGCCATTGATTCAATTTTTTCAGAAAAATTTTTCTTTGCTACGGTAATTACTGTTTGTGGGTCAACTTGTGGAGAAAAGCTATAAGTATCAGGGAAAAGGTATCCTTGTTCATCTTTTGCTAAATTTATAAACTCAGATACATCAAATCCATCAAATGTCCCTGCAAGACGTTCTGCAATTTCTTTGTTGGTAAACCCTTCAGGAAAAGTAATTTTGTTTTGTAATATTCCAAATTCCTGACCAGAAATTTTTAACGCAACTTCGATAGAAGTAATCGGGACAGAAAAATAATATTCCCCTTCACTAATGTCTTTTTCACTTCCAAGAGCAATCATCATAATTTTAAAGGCTTCTGCAGAAGAAATAATTTTTATTTCTTCTAGCCGATATGCTACTTCACTCAAAGATTCCCCTGGGCGAATTGTAAATGTAGTTTTTTGAGGAAAATCAGATGGGGGAAATACAAACACCTTTAATGCCCACACACAAAGAAAAATTCCACCAAGAATAACTAAAACTAACCGAGTGATAAACCCGTCCTGTTGTAAACATTGTTTTGACGATTGATTAAAAAACATAATGAAACTAAATTGGGAGATTTGCAGGAGGTTCGCCTTTTGTTGCCTCAATCCTTGTAAATGTTGGTGTTTCTGCAACACGACCAGGAAGGTGGTATATCGTAGCAAGTTCTTCGGTAGAAAGAAGGATTGCTTTTTTCCCTAATCCAGAAGGAGTTGAAAAATATGTCTTCAATTTTTTGAAATTAAACCCATCATAAAACCACATTCGATCTTTATAATCAGCTAACATTCCTTTCTTTTTCTTTTGTGCTTTCTTGCCTCCAATATCTTTCCACGGCTCATCTGGTGATTTCGTAAGATTCTCCATTTTAAAACTATTCAAATCTTCACTTGCAAATTGTCGAAACATGGTCGTAAATGCACTAATAGTGTTTCCACTGAAGTTTTCTTTCTTGGCAACATACACTACCCTAATTCCACAATCAAACCCTGGTTTGTTGCGATGATGTTCAATTGCTTCTATTACCGCAAGCTGACCCTTGGTTGGTCGAACAGGTGTCACTTTCCCCTCTTTATCTGCGGGGTTAAGTTCTTTACGAAGTTTTTCTATTTCTGCCTTTCCTTTATCTTTCCAACTTTTTCCTCCTTCTATTTTTCCATCTTTTTCTACTTCATGACGTTTATGATCCTTACGCATAATAATTTGCATCCATATCTGCTCCCCAACACCAACAGAACCCATAATTTCTAATATAGGAGTAATAGGATCGATTCGTTGCTCTTCATCCAAAGAACCTATAGCTCGATCAAGTCCATAATCAACATATGTCTTTATCGGGTAAGGATCGGGTTTATTTAAACCAAGTGTGTATCCAAAAACATTAATAGGTCCATCTTTTGTGTACTGCGGAACACTTTTTGTATAATCTTCTGCTTCTTTTACCTGCGCCTGAGGGTACTGAGCATATAGCTGTGCTTCAAACGCTTTTCTAAATTTTTTATGAAAACGAACATAAAAATGAATCTTCCCTTCAATAGAAGCTATTTCGAGTGAGTAGTATTGAGAAAGTTCCCCTTTCCAATATTTTAAAAACCAATTTGTTGCATCACCCCCATGGAGTGTGTTGAGTACCAATTCCATAGCTTGAGGAGATTTAAATACTTCTTTTGGAGGAACAATTTCAAGAAGCACCCAATCAATGCTGTTAAGATAGAGAGTATTAATATAGTGCATCCAAAGATTCCAAGAAAGAAATATAAGAAACACACAGGCAACTACAAGGCCTCCATACCGGATGAGCATATCCGTAAGCGATACTTCCATACCCATGATTATACCATTATATGAGAAAGAATTATTTTATTTTGAAAAAGTAATAGGTACTCTATAAGAAAGTGATGTTGTTGATCCTGTTTCTACAGCGGGAATCAAAATCAAATAGCCCGTCCCTGATGTTGGATTTCCAACAATATCAATCGTTTGCATAAAAGAGACTGTATCTCCATCTATTTGAGAAGGGGTAACAGCAACATACGAAGACACAGGCACTCCTTTTCTGTCTACAAGTTGAGCATAAAGAGCGACAGTGTCTTTTGTTTTCCAATCACATGAACCAACAGTACCACCAATTGTGACAAAATCTTTTACTTTTTCTAATGGTTTTGGTCGAACAATAGAAAGTCCGCAGGTAGAACTGTTTTGTTGTTCAACAACAGTGTCTGTTGATTGAGATGTATTTTTAAACGGACTGGTTGGGTTTCCAGAAAGTCGATTAAGCAAGGCAATAGCAACAACGATCCCGATAATAATCTCGAGTGGTCCCCATTCAGATCCTCCGCCTCCTTTATCATCTGCCATATGAGATAAGTATATCCTCTTTTTATGCTACCGCGTATCGTCCGTCAGAGAGCTTCTTAAAGTATTTAGGGTTCTGAAGATTCACAAGAATAGTATTTTTCTTAAGAAATCGTTCTCGAAGTACTCGTTCTACAACATCTTCTTTTGACATAGGTCCTTCTTTTTTAAGAATTTCAGCAATTACTTCTCGAACAACACCTGGTTTATATCCCCATTCTGCAAGTGCATAATATCCTCGTCCAACAAGAACAAATCGTGAATCTTTAATAAGCTCGTTGTGAGTTGTTGCAACGTGGGTCTTTTTTCCAAATGTATCTTGAATCGCTTTTGCAACTTCTCTAAAGTGCATTGGTGAACCGTGTTTACGCATCATAAGAAACGCATAATCTTTAATACCTCGAGTTTTTATATTTTGTGAATCAGAAGGACCCCATTCACCAAGCGGATTTTTCCCTATCCGTTTTGAAATATTGAGCCAACGTCGAGCAACTTCTTCATTTTTATATTGGGTAGCAACGTCTTTAATTTCAGTAAGAAATCGCTTTACAAGATCATCTTCTGATAAGAGTTCCTTATCTGAAAGACTCTTGTAAATCGAGTGGAGTGCGTTGTGTACCATTTCAGAAAGCTCTGTATCAACAGTCCATCGTGGATGAAAGTGGTCATCTTCTTTAAGCTTTTCGAAGTGATCTCCAAGAACAAGGTAAAATCGAACATGGTTTTGTACTGATCGATCTTTTGAAATATATGAAAGAAAATCATCTTCATGAACCAATGCGCCCATTGCTTCGATAACTGCTTTTAGTTCAGAAAACACCTTGTGTTCTGTTTTGAATGTTTCGCTTTTTCGAATTGCACTCAATGCTGCGTTTTCAATCTGACGAACACGTTCGCGAGTGATTCCGTATTTTTTTCCGATAGCCTCAAGCGTCTTTGACTCTGCAGTATCCCCAAGACCATATCGATTAACGATAATGTCGTGAGAGCGATCCTGAAGATTTGAAAGAAGTCGCTTTGTAACTTGTTTTGGTTTGAAACTAATAACTGGCATGTGTGGTGTTTTCTAAATTAGTATGTCTTACTTTATCATGGATATAGGAAAAGTCAAACTATTCGTCAAGGGTATTTTTATGCTTATAAAACAATAGTATTTTTCCAGTATGGGATAATTATAATAGTTTTCGTATATCCCCCACTGTAAGCACTACCATTAATACAATGAGGAGCAGGAAGCCAATTCCGTGAATATACCCCACCACTTTTTTAGAAAATCTCTTTTTAAAAATTGTTTCTAGAAGTACTACAAGAAGACGTCCTCCATCCAGTGCTGGAAACGGCATAATATTCAATACCGCAAGATTTACCGAAATAACAGCAGTAAACGCAAGGAGGTATGCAAACCCAATCGTTGCTGCTCCCCGTACTTCATTTGCTAATCCGACTGGCCCCATCAACCCGCTCACTCCATCACCCTCTTTGGTAACTATTCCGACAACAAGATGTGAAAGTGTGTCCCAAATAGCTCCAACAAGAGTCCATGTTTGCTTCCACGCAGCACTAATTGATTGGGTAAATGATTGCTGTGCAGTCCCGATTGGTTCAACTCCAAGCCCAATCATTCGAGCACCTCCTTCACCTTCTGGAATAAGCACCACCTCATTAACAACATCTCCCCTCTGATAAAAAAGTACCACCTCTTTGGCACCTGCTATGATCTGCGCGCGGAGTGCTTCTGTTTGAAGCACTTCTGATGAAACACCATCAATAGATAGAGCACGAACTTGGTCTCCCACTCTCAAACCCGCTTGTTGTGCAGGGGAATTTGTTGATATTGCCACAATGGTTGGTGTTCCGTCTTCTGTTATAGTCGGCATTCCCAACATATTTGCAACAGAAAAAAGTACAAGCGCAAGAAGTATATTCATCACCACACCTGCAATAAGCACTAGTGATTTTTTATACCAAGGCTTTGTATCAAACTGACGTTCTGGTAAAACACCTTCTTGTAACCCATTCTCACCTGCTATTTTTACAAATCCTCCAATAGGAAGTGCATTGATCGAATACAGCGTTTCTCCTTTTTTCTTTCCCCAAATTCGAGGAGGAATTCCAAACCCAAATTCTTCTACAAGCATCCCACTCTTTCGTGCAGCAAAAAAATGACCCCACTCATGAGCAATAACACAAACAAGAAGTACAAGGAGGAAGATAATGATGGTCATGAATATAGTTAGTTGAGTATTTCTGTTTCCTTCTGTTTAAAGTGAGTTTCAAGTGCTGTGTTTGCTTCATCAACAAGCTTTTGCACTTCTTCTTTTGCTCGGACCATTACATCTTCAGGAAGTTTTTTTTCTTTTAAACTAGTAAGTATAGCCTCTCGTGCCTTTCTCACTGTTATGCGCGCATCCTCTAATCTTTCTTTTGCAATTTTTACTAACCCATTTCTTGTTTCAGTAGTGAGCGCAGGAATGATTACTCTAATACCAGCGTCATCAACCGCAATTGAAAATCCCAAGTTTGATGCGTGTAGAGCTCGTTCAACATCTTTGATAATACTTTTGTCCCACGGAATCACTCGGAGCGTCTTTGGGTCTTCAATAGAAATACTTGCGCTGTTCTTAAGCGGTTGTGTCATTCCGTATACTTCAACGTGTACCCCATCAAGAAGTGCTGGTGCTGCTCGCCCTGTATGAATTTGTGAGTATTCTTTCGAAAGCCACTCACCTGCTTGTTTTGCTTCGTTTTTAAACGCAGTAAGATCGTACATACAGCGATTATAACACGTCTTTTTTATCAACGAATCACCGTTGTTACATAATCGAGCACGTATTTTGTCGGCATGTTTGCTTTGAAAAGCATTGCTTTTGCCTCATAAAGCACCCGAACATACGCATGCTGTGATCGAATTGACTGTTCAAGTGTATCAAGCAGTGCAACCGCTCGAGCTCTTCGTACTGCGGGGTCGTCTTCTTTTTCACTTGCTTCTTTTTTCAGTGCGTCAATAATTTTTTTATACTCATTTTTTTCTTTAGTTTGTATAGCAACTGACAGCATCATCAAACGAGAGCGAACTGTTTTTGGTACAAGATAAGGATAGTCAGTGATAAATACAACAATAGTATCTTTTGCTGGTTCTTCGAGAGATTTAAGTAATACTTGCGCAGCATCTGGTGAAAATACAGAAAAGTATACAAGAAATGTTCGTTGTTCCCCCGTCCCCTCAACAAGAAACTCTGCAACTGTTCGTGCGTGCTCAATGGTAAAACGAGGAATCGCAAGTCCTTGCACAAGAGGATCTTTTTTTGAAATAGAGGCGATGAGACCATCAAATGTATTTTGGTTCCCTTGAACCAAAAATCCCTGCTGGGGTGCGTAAAGAGAAAAATCAATCATTGTTTACACAGTATACCTTTTTAAAAAATTACCGTTTGGCTAAAATAGAGCGCTTGTAGTCCCCGAGGTGATCGAGGAGTATCCCTGTGCCATTGACCACAGCAAGAAGTGCATTATCAGCACGACGCACCTTTACTCCGCTTTCTTTTTCAATAAGCTCAGGTAGATGTGCAAGAAGTGAGGTTCCTCCTGTCATCACGATGCCATTATCAATAATGTCACTGGCAAGTTCTGGTGGTGTTTCTTCAAGTACTTTTTTGATTGCTTTTACAATAGTCTTTAATTCATAGTCAATCGCCTTCACCAATTCATTGGTGGTGATCTCTAGTGTTTTTGGAAGTCCAGTGTTTTGATCTCGACCTTTCACCGTCCCTTTTACATCAGGCGTAATCGGAAGTGCACTTGCGAGTGTCTTTTTTAATTCTTCTGCGGTTTGTTCTCCAATTGCTACTCCATATGTTCTACGAATATATTCGCGAAGTGCTTGGTCGAGTTTATTTCCCGCACACTTAACTGAAGTTGAAGCAACAACACCCCCAAGTGATATTACTGCCACATCAGTTGTGCCTCCTCCCGCATCAATAATCATGTGCCCTTTTGCTTCGTTAATGGGAACCCCAGCACCAATCGCTGCAAGAATGGGCTCTTTTACAATGAATGCATTTTTTGCGCCAGCTTTGATGGTTGCTTCAATTACCGCGCGTCGCTCCGTTCCAGTGATGCCACTCGGTACTGATACCAGCACCTCTGGTTTAAAGAGTGAACCCCTTCCAAGCGCTCGAGAAATGAAATGCTTGAGCATTGCGTAAGTAAGCTGATAATTTGCAATCGCACCATCTTGCATGGGACGAATAACGGTAATCGCTTCGTGTGTTTTCCCTGTCATATCTTTTGCATCATCTCCAATTGCAACAATCTGCTTGGTGGTTGTATTAATAGCAACAACAGTTGGCTCCGAAAGGACAATCCCCTTGCCAGACACATATACATTGGTATACGTTGTTCCTAAGTCAATGCCGATATGTTTTCCTCTAAGTAGTCGTATCATCGTTGTACAATAGTATAGCTCTCTCATGCATATCGCAACCATCATCCCTATCGCAAGAGGCATTCCATTTGATGTCTTGACCTACTACGTCGCAGAACCACTCAGCGCTGGAACTTTTGTGTCAATTCCTTTTGGCAGACAAACTATCTATGGATGTATCGTAGAAACAATCCCCCTTGCTGAAGCAAAAACATTTGTAAAACAAGCATCATTTTCGTTAAAAAAAATAAAAACAATTCTTGGGTCGAATAATCATTTTGATGCAATAGTACAGTCAGCAAAAGAAACAGGTGCATTAACTCTTGCTCCTATTGGTGCCGTTGCAGGAACCGTGACCCCTCAAATACTGTTTGAGTATCTCCCTCCTGAAAAGTGGTCGTCGTTGCTACAAAAAACACCCCGTGCTTCTGTACAGCTCTATGAAGAAAAAGCGGTTTCAGGAACACGAGAAGACCGCGTCGCAGTATATAAACGGATGATTCGTTCCTCATTTGCAAAAAAAGAAAGTGTCATATTTATAGCGCCAAGCATCAGATCGCTCGAGTGGTGGAAAGAACATCTTGAAAAAGGGATCGCGCGACACACAGTTATTTTTCACAGTAAGGTAACAAAAAAAACACTCCGATCCCAATCAACTCTTCTTAAGCAAAATGATATTCCACTTGTCATGTTTGTTACTCCGTCATACATATCATTTCCATGTAACAATATCGGCACCATCATTGCTGAAGACGAAAGCAGTAACCTCTATGTTTCCACAGATCGTTATGAAATTGATACTCGTATTTTTATAAAACAATTTGCACAACACCTGAAAGTAACACTTTTGTGGGGAGATACTATCCCTCGTTTTGAAACACTTGCACGTACTGGAAGCGAACATCTTCCTCGAACGTTTATTCCTGAAAAACTACATGTTGTTCCAATAGAACCATACCGCACTATCTTGCCAAGTGAGGTAATAGAACTTATTCGTCACTCAGAAAAGAAAAAGAAAAAAATATTTATCTACACAAACAGAAAAGGAGTTGCTCCCCTTTCGAGATGCGCTGACTGTGGCACCATCGTTGAGTGTCCAGAGTGCACCCTTCCAATGGCGCTTCGAAATCGTATACACGCTGGAAATCGAGAACGATTTTTTACCTGTCTCTATTGCAGTACTACCCTTGATGCATCCCATGTCTGTAAATACTGTGGTGGATGGAATATTGTCCCTGTCGCGATTGGGACTGAAAGTATCTATGATGCAGTAACTGCCATTATTGACCCCTCATCAGTCGTTGTTATTGATGACGATACAACCCCCGATAGTAAAATGATTATTGAATTAATAAAAAATATTCATGAAAAAAAACATGCAGTAATTATAGGGACGCAAAAAGCACTTCCCTATATAAAAAAGATACATTATGCGATTATTCCATTTTTCGATCGTCTTCTTTCTACCCCGTCACTGTACACTACTGAACAAATACTGCGACTTATTATGGAATGCAACGAATCAGTAACTGATGGAGTGATTATTTGTACAAAAAACCCAGAATTTCCGACAATAAAACTTCTCGAAACACAAAAAATAAATGCTCTTATTGACGATGAGCTCCTCCTTCGTAAACAGCTCGGCTACCCACCATACGGTACCCTTCTTAAAATAAGCATTACCGTACCTGAGAGTCACCGCGTAAACGTTACTGAGCGAGTCGATGAATACCTGCATGAACTTGATGCTACACGACTTCCTGCTCGTCGTATCCAACAATCAAGCATGAAAGTACTCCTCTCCTGGCTTGTGAAAGTACAGAATGAGTACATAGAAGATGAGGGAGGAATACTTGTTCAATTTATGGAATCTCTACGTTTCCCTTATAAAATAGAACAAAATCCGGAGCGCCTATAAGTAAACAATTCTTCATAAAAGATCACTTGCTAGAGAGTGATTCTTGTGGTATCCTTTTGGCTCATGCCAACAGTAAATGTAGAAATCAAAAAAACAGGGAATGAAAATGCGATGTCACTCATCCGTCGATTTTCACGCAAAATGCAAGAATCAGGAATCATTCCAAAAGTAAAAGGTCAACGCTATAGTGAGCGTGGTCTTTCGAAACTTTCTCAAAAAAACATGGCGCTTCGAAAACTCGCACGACGAGTTGAAGTAGAACGTCTGAAGAAACTCGGAAAAATGTAAGCAAGGGTAGTCTGCACTAAAAGTGCAGACGGACAATTGTGTCGAGTTTACGAGACAAATCTTTTTATCTCCATGACATTTGAAAGTCACAACCTCTCAGTCACTGCAAAAGGCGCTCTTCCCAGAGTGCCTTTTGCTGATGTAAAGAAAAAAATTCTTGGAGATACATACGATCTCTCAGTTGTTTTTCTCCCTCCTAAAGAAGCTCGTGCACTTAACATTGCTCATCGAGGTAAAGATTATGTTCCTAACACGCTTTCTTTTCCACTCACAAAAAAAAGTGGAGAAATTATTTTATGTCAATCAGCAATGCGTGCGCAGTATAAATCGTTTGGTATGAACTACCACACGTACGTACTATTTATCATTATTCACAGTATGTTGCATTTGAAAGGATACTCGCATGGCAGTACAATGGAACATGAGGAAAAAAAGCTTCTCGCATTTTTTACTTAAGTCGTAGCAAAGAATGGCAAAACAGAGTATCACCGTTGGCATCGATATTGGCTCGTCACTGACAAAAGTTGTCGTGATAAGTCAGGATAATCATGGAGGCAAGCTCCCTGTTGTTCTTGGTAGTGGTATCACAGAGACTCGCGGAATAAAACATGGGTATGTAGTCAACCGAGAAGAAGCAACTATTGCGCTTAAAAAAGCACTGAAAGATGCTGAAAAAGAAAGCGGGCAACGTATCAGACATGCAGCACTGTGCATCAGCGGAATAGGACTTTCATGTGAATCAGCAACTGGTGCTACTGTCGTAAGTCGTGCAGATTCTATTGTTAGTAGATTTGATATTGAAAAAGCAATTGCAGAAGCAGAAACCCAAATTGAAATCAAAAATAAAGCAATTCTTCACGCCTTTCCTACCAACTTTAAAGTAGATGGAAAAGAGCTCCCCACCCGACCTGAAGGAATAACTGGAGGAAAGTTAGAGGTAAAAGTACTCTTTATTACTATCCTTGAACAACAGTTTGATGATCTCATCCGTGTGGTCAACGACGCC
>CAZSQH010000011.1:0-14898 GCA_964608655.1 uncultured Candidatus Saccharibacteria bacterium
CACCAAGTGCAGCGAGCGCCCAGTTTTTTGGAATTTTAAAACTTCCCTCGATGAACTGAGCAACAATCCAAAATGAAAATGCGAGCAATACCCCAACATAGAGTACTACTCCTTTTACTGCTCCAAGTCCACTTACGGTAACTGGAAGAAAAAAGAATGGTAAAAACGCACAAAGACCAATAATAATAGTAAAGGAAATGGTGTTAAATTTTGCAACAATATTCTGATACATGCCAAAGATTATACTCTCATTTTAAAGGGTTTCCAACCCCTTTTCGCTACACTACAATGTTGATAATCCGTCCAGGCACTACCACTACTTTTTTAGGAGGTACTCCTTGTAAGTAGGCTTGTATTCGCTCTAGTGCAAGAGCGCGTGTTTCAATCTCTTCTTTTGTTATGTCTATAGATACTTCCATCTCGGCTCGCACCTTTCCGTTAATCTGCACTGCTAGTGTTACCACTTCATCTTTTGTAAGGGACTCATCATACTCAGGCCAAAAAGAAAGGTGTATAGAAGTTGTTTCTCCAAGGCCCTGCCAAAGCTCTTCTGTTATGTGCGGAGCAAATGGTGCAAGCAAACGAAGTAATAATTTATATGAACCAAGCACCACAGCATCCTCTTTTTCAAGCGCATTTAAAAGAATCATCATTTTTGCAATTGCTGTATTAAATTTAAATGCTTCAATATCCTCTCCTACCCCTTTGATTGTTTTATGTACCAATGGGTCAGTGCGGCATACTTTTTTTTCTGGATCAATCTTTGCCGCAAGACGCCATACGCGTTCAAGGAATCGTCGGACACCGACAACCCCATTTGGATCCCAAGGATAATTTGTAGTGACCCCATAGGGTCCCATAAACGCAAGATACATCCGAACCGTATCGGCACCAAGACGCTCGACTATCTCATCAGGGTTAATAACGTTCCCTTTGGACTTACTCATTTTATTTCCATCAGGACCAAGAATGAGTCCTCGATTTCTACGGATAGTGTAGGCTTCTTGTTCTTTCACAAGTCCGAGATCGTAGAGCGCTTTCACCCAAAAACGAGAGTAGAGCACGTGCATTGTTGTATGTTCTGCCCCTCCCATATAGAGATCAATAGGCATCCACGCTGCCATTTTTTCAGGAGATGCAAATGTGTCTTCGTTTTTGTTATCAAGGTATCGATAGAAATACCAGCTCGAATCAACAAACGCATCCATTGTCTCCACTTCTGGAGTCCATCCTTTTCCAAACAGTTTCTCTGTTCGTTCAAAAAGCTCCTTACTTCGAGCAAGCGGGGCAGTGCCATCTGGCTTATGGTTAACATCTGTCGGCAAAAGCCATGGAAGATGTTCATCGGGTACTGGGTGCGCATTTCCTTGCGGGTCATAGACAATAGGAATCGGACATCCCCAGTATCGCTGTCGAGAAATCCCCCAATCGCGAAGACGATAGGTATTAATAAATCGCCCCGCAACTTTTTTTGTAATATCGGTCTTATCAACAAGTGGCTTGTCTACAATTGGTAAGTTGTAAACAGTCGCAAATTCACGATCACGTTCATCGTGCATCGGCACCGCCATTACTGCTCCGGTACCATAGCTCGCAAGTACGTAGTCAGCAATCCACACTGGTACTTCTTCTCCATTTGCAGGATTGATTGCTTTTATCCCCTTGAGCTCTACCCCCGTTTTCTCTTTTGATTGCTGTCTTTCAAGTTCGAGTTTCTTTTTTGTTGCGATAATGTAGTCTCGCACCTCATCAGCATTTTCAACTGTTTCAAGAATTTCTTGGACGAGTGTGTGTTCAGGAGCAAGCACCACATACGTCACCCCAAAAAGCGTATCTGCACGTGTCGTAAAAACAGTGATTGTTTTATCGCTATCTTGTATATGAAAATCAATTTCACTCCCCTCGCTTCGTCCGATCCAGTTGCGCTGTGCCGCTTTGATTTCTTCGGGCCACACAAGTCCTTCTAGATCGTCAATAAGACGGTCAGCATATTTTGTGATACGGAGCATCCATTGATCTTGGTCGCGCTGGATGACTTCACTCCCGCATCGATCGCACTTTCCATCTACGACCTGCTCATTCGCAAGGATCGTTTGATCTTTTGGGCACCAATTTACTTTTGTATTGGCACGATAGACCAGGTCATGTGCAAGAAACTGATTGAACATCCATTGCGTCCACTTGTAGTACTCGGGGGCACACGACACAATTTCTCGATCCCAATCAAACATCGCTCCCATACTGCGCAATTGTCCGCGCATCTTTTCCATCTGTTCATATGTCCATACTTTTGGATCAGCGCCCAGTTTAATCGCGGCATTTTCTGCGGGCAACCCAAATGCATCAAAGCCCATTGGATAGAGTACGTTGTATCCGCGCATGCGCTTGTAGCGAGCAAACATATCCGGCACCGCAAACGCATACCAGTGTCCTGTGTGGAGATTGCCAGACGGATAACTAAACTCAACAAGTTGAAAAAAGTTTTCTTTTCCCTCTACTGCATCAGCAACACGATGTATTCCATCCCGATCCCATTTGTCTTGCCATTTTTTTTCAATCTCAAGATGGTCATAGTTATTTACCTTTTTTTGCTCCATAGTGAACTAATATTACACTATTTATCGCTTTTCAGGCTTTGGGAACGGCGGATAGAGCTCTGGATCAATGGTTCGTTCGAAACAGGTTCGTCCAGCATCATGGTCCCAACTATCTTCTCTCGCACCCGGATACGGCATACTTGAAACCGCAACATCCTGCATTGGGCGCACCTCCCCGTAACCACCTTTTCCATACTCTACCCATCCTTTTGGCATTGGTTTACTGAATGTTGCGCACAATTCAAACGTGAGTCCTCTGATTTTTTTATACTCATAGACTCTTCCTTTTTCAAACTCAGGATCCTTTGGGACCATATAGCTCGAGATTGGATCAGAGAGCTCTTCAAGTGTTTCTGGGAATGTGCCTTTTTGTTGCCATCGATTAATCACTTGCCACTGGATAGATTGCAGATCTTCAATACGACGCTGATCAAATCGAAGTGCTCGTTGTGCCATAGGCGAGCCAATCACACAAAACGCCCAGACTATCCCAGCAAGCACCAACACTGATGCTTTTAATGCAATTATTTTGTTGTATCGATCGGCGGGATTTTTTAATTGACGAACATAGTGCCATCCTCCTAACCCTGCCACTATCAACACAGCAGCAACCTTAAGAAGGAATCGAATGGTAATTTCTCCTGAAACAAAATAACGAACAAGTGTAACCAAATCAACAACGACAGTCACGCTTGCAAGAAAAAGAATCAAATAGAGCACCCACTTTCGAATAACGGCATCCCAATGACTCAATGGTTTTTGTGAAAGGCGAATCCAAAGTCTAGACAACATCAAAAATACTGGGAACACAATAATGAGCACCGCAAGTGAGTTCCGTATCTCTTCAAAAGAATATGATGCATATCCATACTGATAGGTCGCATTAAGTGCATCGGGAAATACTTTATTAAGTGTAGAAAAAACAAGCTGTAAAAGCGCTGAAACACTCGTAACCAGAGTCACCAGAACACCAATTGATAAAAAGAAAAAATACGGGGTAAGTTTTTTGTTTTCCATACCCTTAGTGTAGCAAATACAGTTTTCTAGAAACTATTACTTATTTTTAACGATACTTTTTACAAATTCTGAAAGCGTCGCACCTACAGACTCTAACGCCACTAAAAAAGGTGCTTTTTCATGAAGGTGAGGATGTGTATCAAATTCGATAAACCAAATCTTACCTTGTTTATCGACAATAAATTCACTTTGTGAATAATCTTCTGCTCCAAATGCGCCATGAAGCTGTTGTGCAAATCTGGCAAGTTCCTCGCGTTCACCAGGGCGAAGCTTTCCTCCTGAAACCGCATACGTCTCCTCCCCGGCGCGGACCGCGTGACTAAGAATTCCTTTTGCTGGAGAAAGTATTTCGACAGCAGGAAGTGTGTACTCTTTTTTGTTTCGAAAATTATTAATCACCCCCACAGATGCTTCAGTGCCATAGATATATTGCTCAGCAATAAATGGTTCTTTTTTTTCAACACATTGATCAACAATTTCTGCAAGTTCAAAGGGTGTAAACGCAAAATGTGTCGCAACACTTCCTCCTCCAGAAAGTGGTTTCACTACCCATGGAGGAGCCATGGTGCGATAAATATTTCCTGTGATTTGAGATACTGACTCGTTTCCATCAGGAAGTACGAGTAAATGTGGAGGTACCCGAAGTCCGATTTTTTTTGCGGTTTCTTTTGCTTTTTCTTTATTAAATGCAAGTGCACTCGCCAATTTTCCTGACCCACTATACGGAATACCGTAGCTATCAAGAAGTTCTTGCACTTGACCATCCTCACCAAAAGTACCGTGCAGTGCGTTCCATATCATATCGATACTCGCCTGCGCTTTTTCTAAATCAGCCGGAATGCCTTTTATATGTAGTACCCCTTCTTTGTCGAGCAACATATCAATTGCTTCAAATCCTGCGTCAGCAAGCGCACGCTGTACGTGCATTCCCGTTTTTAGTGAAAAATGATATTCAGGACTAACTCCCCCGCGCAATATACCAATGCGTTGCATGGATAAAGTATAACGTGTGGATCTATCTAGGTAAACAAAAACCCTGTCACGACGACAGGGTATATCTTTTATGCCACTTTGAAAAATTCTGGCCATGTTTCTTCAAAAATTTTATCCACCTCCCTCACAAGATAATCATCCCACGGCACAAGTAAGATGATATCCATATAATTTTTATGAAAAATAATTTTTTTAAAAACAGGACTATCATCTTTCCATAACTTGCACAATTCTTTGCAAAAATATTCTTGTTCTTTAGAAAATTTATTGAACTCGTTATCTCCCTCACAATCAACACGAAGATACACTGCGTACTCAAATCGAAAGTATGCTTCATTGAGAGTGAGCGTCGCCAACTTTGAATCAGCATCAAACGTCCATTTTATTTTCATGATACTCGTTTTATTTAAAATATCATATTATTTTATTTTGTCAAAAGAGCGCTTTTTTCCTTCTTGCTTTGTGAAAAGTAACTGCAAAGCGATGGGCTTCATTGTTCGCAAGCAAAATGGCAAAGCGATGATCTCTGATAAGTGTGATGTCTCCTGAAATTGAACGTGGTCGATGTCGTTCGTCTTTGGTCACCGCGATGATGGGTATAGAAAGAGCAAGTTCTGCAAACACGTCACGCACCACATTACGTTGAATGATGTTTCCATCAACAACGACCGCATCAGGAAGTGGCCACTCGGTATGAGCAAATCGACGAACAAGGAGCTCACGAAGTGCCCCAGCGTCGTTTGCTTTTTCAAATCCTCGAATGACGAACTTTCGATACTCACTTTTTGCACTATTGTCCCCTTCCGTCACCGTCATCACACCGACCATTTGTTTTCCAGAAAGATGAGCGACATCGTACGCCTCAATACGAAATCCTCGATGAGTGGATGAGTGATCGCGCTTCATGAGCGACACATCTTGGACATGTTCAAGAGAGAATATTTTTTGTCTGAGCACTGCTGCTTCTTCAAATGCCATTTTTTTTGCAGCCTGCATCATTTCTTTTTTCAACACAGTGATGAGTGATTGTAGTTTTCCCTGTAAGATAAGCTTGATACGTCCAACTGTTTTTCGATAGTGCTGGCCTACTTCTTTCGAAGAGACATCAGGCGCAAGACCGATTTGTCGATAAAAGGTGCTGTTATCCTTTTTAGAAGAGGCAAGATCGCGGTAAGGAAATACCCGACGAATGAGCTTGAGTGCTTCGCGGATCGTACTACCACTCGGATAGGGACCAAAGGTCGCATCATAGCGGACCTTTTTTGTAGTTCGTGGGATGTGTACCGTTTTTGTTTTTGTATCGATATCTTTTTGTCGCACGAGAAAAATCTGAGGAAACTCTTCGCGAGTGATCACCACACAGTTGAAACTTTTATCGTCTTTTTCTTTGGTGTTATAGTACGGCTTATACTTTTTGATAAGGTTTGCTTCAAGGATGAGCGCCTCGAGCACGCTCTTTGTTTCTTGGAAGGTTACTGATTTAGATCTGAACACCATATCCACGATATGTGCCCCACGTGTCTTGATAACATCAGGAGAAAAATAACTTCGTACGCGATCACGCAATGACGTGGCTTTCCCAATGTAGAGAATCTTGTCTTTTTCATCACGCCAAAAATACACTCCGGGAGTTTCAGGGATATTCAATTTTTCTAAATCTTGACGAATCATAATTGAACCTTATCACAATACTTTCACAAGCGGATCCTTTTCTTTTTTATACCCCCTTGCCTTTCCTTCTTTACGACCATATTCTTTGATCGCATATCCTGCTCGTTTCCAATCTTTTTTAGGAATGATTTTCAGTAAGTCTTGTTCAATTTTATTTGGATCAGTGTGAATTGAAAGTCCAAACCGCTTCACAAACCGAATCACATGCGTATCAACAGGGATACCGTATGGCTCTGATGCGAGGTTGGTCATCACCGCTATTGCAGTTTTTCTCCCAACACCTGAAAGAGTTTGTAATTTTTCTATATCAAGCGGCACAGCACCACCAAAGTTTTTTACTATTTTTTCAGCAGTTTTTTTAAGATACCCTGCCTTCATTCTGAAATAGTTGACCCTTTGTACGTACTTTTGAATATCTAGAAGAGATGCTGTTGCAAGCTTTTTAGGGGTTGGGTACTTTTTAAACAACGCTGGAGTGATTTTATTTACCAGCTCATCAGTTGTCTGTGCAGAAAGTATCACTGCAACAAGAAGCTCCCACGACGTGGTGTAGTCGAGAAATGTTTTATCTCGTTTATATTTTTTGAGAAGCACGAAACTAATTGTTTTCCAGATTTCTTTTCTCTTCACTAAATCTTGACGATTCATAATAAAGTGTTATTATAACACAAACCCTTAGCTATGCCCACTAAATTGTTTTTTAAAATGGGGGAAGATAACTCCCACACAACACGCCTTACAAACCTGTATTGGGAAGAAGGAGCCGTATTTTCTTTCTCTCCTACAGATACAGGAAGAAAGGATCACACATTATCCATACTGCAAAAAGTAGGTATTACGCCAGAAGATGAGTATGTAGTCATCGAAGTAAAAGCAAATACTGGTAAGATTCCTGGCGGAACCGTCTCTCTTCAAAAGTACACAAAAGAGGGCCCGGTCGGAACACTCATCCTTTTGGAAGTTCCTTCCGAAGCGTCATTTTTTGCGAAGTGGAAAAAAATTGTACCTACAAAGGTCGCTTCCTAAGCAGTTCAACCCCGCACCACCCGCGGGGTTTTATTTACTCTTCAGTACATCAGTGTATACTTTAAAAAACAACACACATGAACAACAGAGAATTTGGACTCTGGATTGCCTTCTGTGTATTGAGTGTTGGCTGTATCGTATTTGCTACTGTGAAAATAGAGCAACAAGAAAAAGCCTACAACAACCATCGATCCGTGGGAAAAACCGATTATGTGCGCAAGTGGCTACACTCAAAAGACAGCGCATCCTTTGCAGTCTACAAAAACTAACCGTCGTAAATAACTTTGTAAAACCACCTTCTCCAAAAAAGGTGGCTTTCTTTTTTTATAATATTTTCTTTAAATATTTTCCTGTGTGCGATTTTTGATTATTTGCGACATCTTCAGGAGTTCCTTTCGCAATTATTTTTCCTCCGTGCTCTCCTCCTTCAGGTCCAAAGTCAATGAGATAATCGGCGCATTTAATAAGATCAAGATTATGTTCAATAACTACTACTGTATTCCCTTTTGCGACTAAACGATTAAGTACTCCAATGAGATTTTTTACATCATCATAGTGCAACCCCACGGTTGGTTCATCGAGTAAATAGATTGTCTTTTCCATCCACGGACGATACAGTTCTGAAGATATTTTTACACGTTGTGCTTCTCCTCCAGAGAGTGTGGTTGCACTCTGCCCGAGCTTCACATAGCCGAGCCCCACATCGTTGAGCGTCTTGAGTCGATCGTAAATTGCAGGAATATCACCAAAAAATTCGAGTGCTTCTTCAACAGAGAGCTGTAGGACATCATAAATACTCTTGCGCTTATATTTTACCGTGAGTGTTTCTTTATCAAATCGTTTTCCTCCACATACATCACACGTGACGTACACAGTTGGGAGGAAGTGCATTTCCACTGCAATCTCTCCATTTCCTTCACACGCTTCACATCGTCCTCCCTTCACATTAAACGAGAAACGGTTGATCTTCCATCCACGCAATCGCGCTTCTTCAGTTGCCGCAAAAAGGTCACGAATATGGGTGAAGGCACCTGTGTAGGTTGCAATGTTTGAACGTGGTGTTCTCCCAATTGGGGACTGGTCGATCATGATCGCGCGAGCGAGATATTCTGTGCCTGAAAATGACGCACAGTTATACACTTTTGCGGTACGTAGCTTCCTATCAAATCGTCCTTGAAGATTTTTGTACAATACTTCATACAGAAACGTACTCTTCCCACTCCCTGAGACTCCTGTGATTGCTACCATACGCCCAAGCGGAAGTTCGATATTTTGATTGTCGATATTGTGAAGTTTTGCTCCAACTATTTTTATGCTTCCCTTTTCTTCATCACGGCGTTTTTCTGGAATTTCAATTTCTTCATCTTTACGAAGGTATGCAAGTGTACGAGATTTACTTGGATTTGTTTTTGCATTCAAAAGTTTTTGTAATTCATCTGCCACAATAACTTGTCCGCCATGAATCCCTGCAGCAGGACCAATTTCTACCATATAATCAGATGCAAGTATGGTATCTTCATCATGCTCAACCACAATAATAGTGTTCCCTATATCTCGAAGCTCTTCAAGTGTCTTGATAAGTCGTTCGTTATCGCGCTGGTGAAGTCCGATCGTCGGTTCATCAAGTACATACATTGCCCCTACTAGTCGTGATCCGAGCTGTGATGCGAGACGAATACGTTGCGCTTCCCCACCAGAAAGCGTGTTTGCAGTACGATTGAGTGCAAGGTACTCGAGTCCTACATTGAGCAAGAACGTGAGTCGATCTTCAATTTCTTTAAGCACTGCCTTTGCGATTTCTCTATCTTTTACAGAAAGTTTTATTGAACCAAAAAAATCAAACGCTTGTTCAACAGAGAGATCGACAAGACCAACGATGTTGATCCCCTTATGAAGCGACTTAGTAGAAAGATTTTGAGCGTCTGACTCGTCAGAAGACGAGGAATCCGATGACCGAGAAATTTTTTTATTAATAAGCTTCATTTGTTGTTCTCCTAGAAATACGTTCAATGCTTCAGGTCGAAGCCGCTTTCCGTGGCACACCTCACATGGTTCAGTCCCGCCAAAAAATTTTGTTCCTATTCCATTACATTCTGGACATGCCCCGTACGGACTATTAAAAGAAAATAGTCGAGGTTCGATTTCAGGAAATGAAAATCCATCGTTTGGACATGCAAACTTTGAAGAGAGGAGGAACTCATGCATTGGGTCAGTTTGCATTTCAAAATCAGGAGAAGTCCCAAATACAATCTGTACTAGTCCATCCGCTTCAAGAAGTGCTCGCTCCACCGCTTCAGAGAGACGAAGCTCTGCGTCCCGAGGATTGTCTTTAAATTCATGTACGGCAAGCTCATCTACAAGCACTTCGATGGTGTGCTTATCATGTTTCTTAAGTTCTATTTTTTCGCGCAGACTGTATGTCATACCATCTACACGAACGGTCGAAAATCCTTTTCCAAGAAGATCGTAGAGTAGTTGGTAGTATTCCCCTTTTCTTCCACGAACAATTGGTGCATATATTTGAATACGAGTGTCATTAAATTCTACCCCCATCACTTTCTTTGTATGCTTTACTTCCTTGTTCTTTCCAATCTCTTTTATCTTTCCGAGAATAAATCCGTTGATCTCTTCCATGGAAAGCTTGGTGATGTGTGTCCCGCATAATGGACAGTACGCTTTTCCTATGCGTGCATAAAGCACACGAAGGTAGTCGTATATTTCTGTAATCGTTGCAACTGTTGATCGTGGGTTATTTGAACGAGATTTTTGATCAATCGATATCGCTGGAGAAAGTCCTGTGATCTCATCAACGTCTGGTTTTGGCATTTGATTCAAGAACTGTCGTGCGTATGAAGAGAGCGATTCCACATACCGCCGTTGCCCTTCTGCAAAGATGGTGTCAAATGCAAGTGAACTCTTTCCACTTCCCGATAATCCGGTGATGGCAATCATTTTATTTCTTGGCATCTCGACATTCACATTTTTTAGATTGTGAGTACGCGCACCTTTGATGACTATGTTATCTGTATTTTTTTGTTCTTTTTTTGACATATAAACGATTCAAATCCCCCACGCATGCGCGCGAGGGGGTAGCTACAGCAAATACTAACATGGAATGGTACAATTTCCACACATGACAGACGTCCGTGCCCTAGATATAAAGCTTATACATTTTTTCAGACGCATTAGTTTGCCGGTAGCTCGTATTGCTTTGTTTATAGTATTTTTTTGGTTTGGATTTTTAAAACTTCTCGGTCTTTCTCCAGCGGGTCAGCTCGTACATGATCTCTATAATCAAACAATTTCATTTATGGCATTTGATACGTTTTACTTCCTTTTTGCACTTCTTGAATGTGTTATTGGTATCTTGTTTCTTATTCGAGGTGTAGAGCGTATCGTCATCCCTCTCCTCTTTTTCCACATGATTACAACTTTTATGCCGTTGTTTATGCTTCCAGAAGATTCTTGGCAATCATTTATGGTACCCACATTGGCTGGACAGTACATTATAAAAAACCTACTCATCATCGCCGTTGCCATAGGGATTGCCGCACATCTACATCCTCTTCCAAAAAGAAGTTAATCTTTTTTAGCAAGAAGCTCAAATATCTTGTGAGATTGTGTTCCTCCTGAAACCAGTCTTACTCCACAGGAGAAATGTTTACTCAATAAATACGAAGCGAGACGATTTGCATGTCCATTTTGCGGAAGCGCACGAACATAAACATCACACGTATCGCTCGAATATACTTCGACTCTATCTTCATCACTTCCAGTAATTACGCGTACTTTTATCAACATTATTCTGTCGTCTGTCCGTCAAAGTCTGCCTCATGTTCCATCGCATCTGCTTTTGTTGCACGGACAATACCGTCTTTATGATGAGATGGCGCATAAATGGTGTAGAAAGTAAGCGGTTCACTACCACTATTAATGACATTGTGTGGTATACCCGCTGGAACAATCACCGTATCTCCATCAACTACCGCATACTCTGTCTCTCCCACAAGAACCGTGCCAAGTCCTGATTCAAAACGAAAGAACTGATCATTCTCATGATGTGTTTCAAGCCCTATCTCTTCTGCTGGTTGCAGTGTCATGAGTACCAGTTGCATGTGTATTCCGGTATAGAGCACTTTTCGAAAGTTCGTATTCTCTTTCGTCAATTTCTCAATATTTGCATGGTATCCTTTTTTCATATATTGGTATATTCCCACATTCAACATTCTTTATCAAATAAGCGTTGTAAGAACTATGTTATTCGATTTTTATCTCTAGTTTGTTTCGAAGGACTTTTATTTCATCGCGCAAAATAGCAGCTGTTTCAAAGTCCAGCACTTTTACTGCTTCTTTCATTTCATCTTCTTTCATCTTAATCAGTTTTTCGATAGGATTTTTTGTAAACTTGCCTCTTCCCTTCTTTCCTTTCTTTTCCATCTCTTCTACTGCAGCAAATAGTTCCATATCGAGTGAAAGTTCTGCTTTGACTGCTTTTTCATGCTCGCTCTCCATTCCTTCGGTAATATCGTGAATTTTCTTTTGGATTGTTTTCGGAGTGATACCGTGTTCTTTGTTGTATGCAAGCTGAATATCACGACGACGATTAGTTTCTCCGATTGCTCGTTCCATCGAACCTGTCATTTCATCTGCGTAAAGGATGACACGTCCATTTACATTTCGAGCTGCTCGGCCAATCGTTTGAATGAGTGATACTTCACTTCGAAGAAATCCTTCTTTATCTGCATCAAGTATTCCAATCAGAGACACTTCTGGCATATCAAGTCCCTCACGGAGCAGGTTTACCCCAACAAGAATATCAAACTCCCCTTTTCGAAAGCGTGTGATGATCTGAATGCGCTCAATCGTTTTGATATCACTGTGCAAATATTCTGCTTTTATCTTTTTGTCTTTTAAATACACCGAAAGATCTTCTGCCATTTTTTTGGTAAGTGTAGTCGCAAGCACCCGTCCTCCATTTTTGATTTCTTTTTCTGCTTCAATAATGAAATCGTGTACTTGCCCTTGATAAGAGCCACCCTCCATGATCGGGCGCACTTCAACAATAGGATCGACGAGTCCCGTAGGGCGTATGATTTGCTCTACTATCTGTTCACTGTTTTCTCGCTCAAATACCCCCGGTGTCGCAGAGGTGAAAATAGCTTGCCCAATGCGTTCTTTAAATTCTTCAAATTTGAGCGGACGATTATCTTTTGCGCTTGGTAAACGAAAGCCAAACTCAACGAGCGTCTGTTTTCGAGATGCATCTCCTGCATACATACCTCCAAGCTGCGGCAACCCTACGTGTGATTCATCAATAATGGTGAGAAATTGGGGTGTTCCATTTTCATCGTGAGGAAAATATGAGAGCAGCGTATCAGGTGGTTCTCCTGGTGCATGTCCAGAGAGATGACGAGAATAGTTTTCAATGCCTGAGCAGTACCCCATCTCACGAATCATCGCAAGATCGTAGTTGGTGCGACGCTTCAATCGTTCCGCCTCAAGAAGCTTTCCTTCTTTTTCAAACAACGCAAGTTGTTCATCGAGTTCTTTTTTGATTGCTTTTATTGCTCGATCTTTTTCTTCTGGTGCAGTAATAAAGTGTTTTGCTGGGAAAACAAATATAAATGCTTCTTCAGAAAGAATACGTGAAGATACTGGATCTATTTTCAAAATAGACACAATGTTATTTCCTGAAAATTCAATCGCGTATTGAATCGCTTCTGATATTGGCATGACTTCAACCTTATTGCCCAATGCACGAAATGTTCCCGGTGTAAGATCAGCGTTGGTACGAGTAAAGTGAATTCCCACCAGTCGCTCCATGAGCGCAGTTCTACTCATCGACATCCCTTTCTCAATCTTCAGGTTGACACGTTCATATTCTGCAGGAGATCCTAATCCATAAATACACGATACCGATGCAACAATAATCACATCTTTTCTCGTAAGGAGCGATTGTGTGGTTGCATGACGCAATCGATCAATCTCTTTGTTAATCTGTGCATCTTTTTCTATATACGTATCAGTAATCGGCATGTACGCTTCTGGTTGGTAGTAATCGTAGTAGGACACAAAATAGTGCACTGCATTATCTGGAAAAAATTCTTTGAACTCACTCGCAAGCTGTGCAGCAAGTGTCTTGTTGTGCGCAATCACCAGTGTCGGTTTTTGGATACTCGCGATCACATTTGCCATCGTAAATGTCTTTCCCGTTCCCGTTGCACCAAGCAATGTCTGAAACCGATATCCTTTTTTGATACCCTCAAGTAACTGAGCAATTGCCTTAGGTTGATCTCCTGCAGGAGAAAAATGATCCGATAGTGTAAACACGCACTCAGCTTATCATGTCTATAAAAAAGAAGGGAGTAGTTGTATTAGTCAGGAAAGACAACTTCAGAGGCACTCGCATATTCATAGTCGTACCCGTCGTAGCTTGCCATCACGAGCTTGTACGCGATAAACGAACTTATCACCGTAAATATAAGAAAATACACCATTGTTTTGCTTAGTGAATACATAAAAAAAGTATACTATGGTTTATCTTCGTTTGGAATCTCCTTTTTTAAATAATCCTTAAGAAATGCTTCTTTAAATACAGTATAAGAACCATTACCAATAGCTACTCTAATAGCTTCCACCAAACGAAGGATGAAATGAAGATTGTGAAGCGATGCAAGTGTTGCTCCAAGAATCTCGTCTGATCGAAATAGGTGCGCAAGATACGCGCGAGTGTGATTTGTACATGTATAACAAGTACATCCTTCACTAATAGCTGAAAAGTCTTCTCTGTACTTTGCGTTTTTTATATTAATACGTCCGACTGTAGTATGGAGGGTGCCATGTCGCCCCATCCGAGTTGGAGCAATGCAATCAAATAAATCACACCCTGCCTCTATGCCAGCAAAGAGATCTTCTGGTTCACCAATACCGAGCAAATGTCGTGGTTTGTCTTCTGGAAGGAGCGCATTCACCCACCCCACCGCAGTACCAATATCTGCTTTAGTAAATGACCCACCAATACCGTAACCATCAAACGGAAGCTCCGCCATAGTGCGCGCTGCTTGTTCGCGAAGATCTTGAAAACGACCACCCTGCACAACGCCAAAAAGTGCTTGTTCGTCCTTAGTATCAAGTTCATTGTGTCGCACGATACAACGACGCGCCCAGCGTTCTGTGCGAGCAAGCGCTTGTTGTTGATAGTCATACGATGCCATCGGAGAAGTGCATTCGTCAAATGCAAAAATAATATCTGCGCCAAGTTTCCATTGAATCTCCATCGATCGCTCAGGAGTAAAAAAGTGTTTACTTCCATCTTTATATGATCGAAATTCCACCCCTTCTTCTGTAATAGTCGCCATATTCCCCATTGGAGCCATATCTTCTTGCTCAAGTTCATCACCTGTAGCAATTTTCGAAACGGAAGAACCAAAGGCAACCCCAAGAGAAAACGCTTGAAACCCTCCACTGTCAGTCATGGTTGGACCATGCCAATCCATAAACGTTGCAAATCCGCCCGCTTTTTCTACTATCGCCTCCCCAGGTTCTAGATAGAGATGGTACGTGTTTGCAAGCACAACTTGTGCTCCAAGCGATC
>CAZSQH010000012.1:0-5552 GCA_964608655.1 uncultured Candidatus Saccharibacteria bacterium
ATTGCTGCTGCGGTAGGACTCAAAGAAGCAAAGACATCTGATACGCTCTGTGACGAAGGACAGCCTATTATGCTTGATCGTATCAAGTTCCCTGAACCGGTGATCAACCTTCGTATCGAACCAAAAACAAAAGCAGACCAAGAAAAAATGGGTCTTGCGCTCAACCGTCTCTCTGATGAGGATCCAACATTTAAAGTATCTACCGATCCTGAAACAGAAGAAACTATTATTGCAGGTATGGGAGAACTACACCTTGAAATTATTGTCGATCGTATGAAGCGTGAGTTTAATGTGGAAGCAAATGTTGGAAAACCGCAAGTGGCATATCGAGAAACCATCACCGCATCTGCTGAAGCAGAAGGAAAATACATTAAGCAGTCTGGAGGAAAAGGAAACTATGGGCACGTAAAAATTAAGATCAAGCCGATGGACCAAACGGTAGATGAAAAAGATCTCCCAAAGAATACGAAACGAAGTGGTGGATTTGAATTTATTAACAACATCAAAGGGGGTGCGATCCCACAGGAATACATTGCGCCGATTGAAAAAGGACTCAAGGAGGGACTTGATCGTGGTATTGTTGCAGGATTTAAAATGGAAAATGTGTCAGTCGATCTCTATGATGGAAGCTTCCACGAAGTCGATTCAAATGAAATGGCGTTTAAAATTGCTGCAAGTATGGCGATTCAAGATGCAGCATCTCGGGCAAAGCCAGTGATTCTTGAACCAATGATGAAAGTAGAGGTAGTTACCCCTGATAAATTCATGGGAGATGTGACTGGGTCACTCTCTTCTCGTCGTGGACTTATAGAAGGTATGGAAACTCGTGGAATGAACCAAGCGGTGAAAGCGGTGGTTCCATTGTCAGAAATGTTTGGGTATATGACTACGCTTCGTTCTATGACAGAAGGACGTGCTGGGTTTACTATGGAATTTCTTAGGTATGATATTGTTCCACAGAATGTTGCTGATACCATTATTAAATCTCGTTCGTAAGCAGAGGCTCCCCAGTAGGGGAGTTTTTGTTTTTGCGATATAGTGTCATAAAATAATTCATTACTTACTTATGGAAAAAACAGGAATCATTACAGGAGCAAGTGGAGGTATCGGTGGAGCATTTGCTAAGTATTTTCTTGAAAAGAACTACAAGATATATGCTCCAGTAAGAGACACGCTTCGAGTTTCAAAAAACATTGCAGGGCACCAATTACTTCGTAGTTTTAAGGCGGATATTACTTCTAAGAAAGCTATGTGTGAGGCGCTTAAAAAAACAAAGAGCATTCCTACGGTAGTAGTTCTTTCTGCGGGAACATTTGCATGGGATACAGAATTTCCAAATCAAGCAAAAGCAATTAAACAACTTACTGCAATAAATACAACAAGTAAAAAAACTTTTGTTACTGCTCTTGTTAAAACGTACGGAAAAAAACTCGACGAAACCACACTCATCATGATGGGTTCTCATGCGAGAACGTTTTTAAAATCTGATCCACGAAGAAAAAACGAAGAAGGGTACGTTCAGTCAATGCTCGGGTTGTATTATTTTGGAAAAGAACTCCGGAAGAAAAAAATATTCAAAGAGGTAATTGTTTTTGAGCCGGGCCTTATTGATACTCCTCTTGCAAGGAAAAAGTTTACAAAAGAGACAATAGGAGAAACTCCGAACTGGAAAGAGGTCCCAACTCCACGGCAATATGTCTTGCATGCCATGCGCACCATCGATAACTAATATTGATGGTGTTTTATTTTGTATAATTTGACAAATTTAAAAAATAGATTATAGTAGTAAAAATTTAAAACAAGTACAAACAATGAACAACTTAAAAGAACTCAAGGAAAGGGTGCTCCACGAGATTGGGGCCTTTTTAGTCCAAACCAACTTTTGCGAGGCAAAAAAGTTTTCAATCTATGATGACGTATTCTTTAGTGAACGAAAGATGGGTGCATCGGAGTGTATTACAGTAGGATTCCATCAACGGAAGGGCTCCTCAGAAATGCATGTCTTTTTATTAAAGACATGCGTGAAGACAATTGAAGAAAACATTAAAAAGCTTCAATTGGGTGAAAAGGTAAAACCACTCAATGCTATCGTCTTTACAGTTAACTTCTCTTTAAAGAAGCACTGGTTTAGAATTCACCCAGATTTTGGACACTTTATTGATGGGTCTTTCCTTGAGGGCTCAACAGGAAGAGTGTTTTCTGTTATCACGACTGAAATACAAAAAATGGGGAGCGCTCATTTTTTTAGAGTCCCATTAGAACAACTTTCTTGATTTTTCATTTTTAAGCCTCGCATTGCGAGGCTTTTTAATTGACAACAACCTTTGAAGTGCTATTATGAAACCACGCAATTTTTTGCGTTGTTTTTGTCTCTGCACGGCGCATGCGCTCTGTAGAACAGTCTTTATGACTGCTTGTTCTTTCGTTTTTATTAATTTATTTAGTTAACATTATTTATGGCTGAAGCATTTAATCGTTCAAAGCCGCACGTAAACGTAGGAACCATTGGTCACGTTGACCACGGAAAAACTACCCTTACTGCAGCAATTCTCCATGTATTAAACATGGCAGGAAAATCAGTGAAGCTCAAAAAAGTCGATGAAATCGATGGAGCTCCTGAAGAAAAAGCACGTGGTATTACTATCAACATCTCACACAACGAGTATGAGACTGAAGCACGTCACTATGCACACATCGACGCTCCAGGACACGCTGACTACATCAAAAACATGATCACTGGTGCAGCGCAAATGGACGGTGCAATCATTGTGGTTGCAGCAACCGATGGTGCAATGCCACAAACTCGTGAACACATCCTCCTTGCAAAGCAAGTTGGTGTTCCAAAAATCATTGTATTCCTCAACAAGTGCGACATGGTTGATGATAAGGACATGATTGATCTCGTGGAAGAAGAAATCCGAGAAATCCTTGCAAAACAAGGTTTTGATAAGGATTGCCCTGTGATTCGCGGTTCTGGACTTAAGGCGCTCGAATCAACATCACTTGATGATCCATGGGCACAAAAAGTACTTGAACTCACCAATGCACTTGATACTTACATCCCACTTCCAGTCCGCGATCTCGACAAACCATTTCTTATGCCAATCGAAGATATCTTTTCTATCGAAGGACGTGGGACGGTGGTAACTGGTCGTGTAGAGCGAGGAATTGTGAAAGTTGGTGAAGAAATAGAAATTGTTGGTATTAAAGATACTGCAAAGACTACAGTGACTGGTATCGAAATGTTCAACAAACAGCTCGATCAAGGTCAAGCGGGAGATAATGCAGGAATCCTTCTCCGTGGTGTAAAGAAAGAAGATCTTACTCGTGGGCAAGTGCTTGCGAAAAGTGGCTCTGTTACTCCACACATTGAATTCGAAGGTGAAGTGTACGTACTTAAAAAAGAAGAAGGTGGACGACACACTCCATTTATCAATGGGTACAAACCACAGTTCTATATCCGAACCACTGACGTGACTGGTGAAGTAACACTTCCATCAGGAACTGAAATGGTAATGCCAGGAGATACTGTGAAGATTAACGTGAAGCTCGTTGTACCAGTTGCACTCGAAGACCAAATGCGTTTTGCAATCCGTGAAGGAGGCCGAACCGTTGGGGCAGGTGTGGTAACAAAAGTTATCAAGTAAATAAGTGCTCATATGGTGTAGGGTGTGGGAGTCTCTGAGTGAAAACAGACGAACTCACGCAAAATCACTCCCATCCACACTGAGTTCCTCTTATGACAACAAAAACACCAAAAACTTCTACGAAGAAAACAGCAAAAAAGGATGATGTGCAGAGCATGCTCCGTATCAGAGTCCGTGCATACGAGAACAAAATTCTCGATGCATCAGTGAAGCAAATCATCGATACTGCTGCTCGCTATGACGCGGTAGTGCGAGGTCCGATCCCGCTTCCAACAGAAATTAAAAAATACACAGTCAATCGTTCACCGTTTATTTATAAAAATTCACGTGAACAATTTGAGATGAGAGTACATAAGCGTCTCATCGACATTGAAAATCCATCACCAAAAGTAATTGAGGCGCTCACAAACCTCTCGATGCCTTCTGGAGTCGATATTGATGTAAAGATGTTGTAAACAAAAAGCCCCTTCGGGGGCTTTTTGTTTACAACAGTTTCATTCAGCGAGGTTTTATCCTAAAAATTCAAGTCGGATAAAGAGATAAAAAATAAAACCCGTGTGAAAGCGGGTTTGCTTACGTGTTCACAACATCAATGCGTCATGAATGAAATTGTAGATAAAAGAACAAAATGATCTATTTTGTTGATGTTCTGCTTGAACACTGAGCCCAAAAGCCGGCTGGTAAACCAGTAGACAGGTGCTCATTTCCTGTCCCGTTACATGCTATTGTATCATTTGCTTGCGCAAAAAAGAAACCCGTGTATAATCCTCCTACCAATTAAATATCCTTTAAATGGTCCAATATCCGCCTGCTTCGGCAGTCGAGACACGAACATTATGAAATTTATCCTCGGACGAAAACAAAATATGACCCAGCTCTTCGATGAGGCTGGCAGAGTCACTCCAGTGACGGTCGTTGTTGCGTCTCCAAATACTGTGACCAAGGTAAAGACCATGGAGTCTGATGGTTATACCGCTATACAGGTAGGTACCGAAGAGCAAAAAGAGTCTCGTCTCTCAAAGGCGGTACTCGGAGCATTTGGCGGCAAGGGCTACAAGGAGGTCCAAGAATTTCGAGTTGAAGGTGATGCTGGGGTTGTCGCAGGAGATATTATCACGGTTGAAAAATTTGAAAAAGGAGACAAAGTCACCGTATCTGGCACTTCAAAGGCAAAGGGATTTCAAGGTGTGGTTAAGCGACACGGATTTCACGGAGGACCACGAAGTCACGGTCAAAAACATTCAGAACGTGAACCAGGTTCTATTGGTGGAGGTCTTCGTACTCGCGTTCCAAAAGGGATGCGTATGGCGGGACGTACCGGAGGAGAGACTATCACTGTAAAAGGACTCAAGATTGTCGCTGTTGATGCCGAGACAAACACACTTTATATAAGTGGTGCTGTACCAGGTCGCAGAGGAACAATCGTGAGTATCACGAGTTAACTATATGTCTGATAAAAAAGTTACAATTAAAAAAGTTTCTTCAAAACCTCTTACTAAAGAAAAGGCAGAAAAGGTGGTTACAAAAGTCCAAGAAAAAAAGAAAACAGCGGTATCTCTCGATGCTACTATTTATTCTCAAAAGGGAACAAAAGCTGGAAGTATTACACTTCCTGAGGAGCTATTTGGTCTCTCTTGGAACAATACGCTTGTACACCAAGTGGTGACGGGAATGCTCTCAAATAAACGAGCTGGAACAGCGCACACCAAAGATCGTGGAGAGGTATCAGGAGGGGGTAAAAAGCCTTGGAAACAAAAAGGAACTGGGCGTGCTCGTCACGGGTCATCACGAAGCCCTATCTGGGTTGGTGGAGGAGTGACTCACGGTCCTCGAAGTGAAAAGGATTACTCAAAAAAGATCAATAAAAAGATGGCACATAAAGCGCTCTTTACTATCCTTTCAAAA
>CAZSQH010000012.1:5562-14683 GCA_964608655.1 uncultured Candidatus Saccharibacteria bacterium
ATTTTTGCGGGAAGCTTTGCTTTGCATACTTTTTTTCAAAAAAGTATGCCGATGGAAAAGTATTGTTTGTAGATACGCTTACTCTTTCTGCTCCAAAAACAAAAGATGCTGCAGGGATTATGCAAGCACTTTCAAAAGTAGAAGGATTTGATCGTATTGCGAGCAAGAAACGCACAGCAGGATTGATTGCTGTTCCTGAAAAACAAGAAGTTCTCTCAAAGAGTTTCGCTAATCTTCCAGGAGCAACATTAGTTAGTACCGGAGAGCTTTCTGCGTTAACAGTGTTTAACGCAAACCACATTGTGATTGTCGACCCACAAAAGGCGATTGAAACTCTTACTAAAAAAATGAAGCAATAGTTGTATGGCAAAAAAAACAGCACAATCAAAAAAAGTAGTAGGGAAAAAAGCAGATAGTATGCTTCTTAAAAATCCTCGTATTACAGAAAAAACCGCGTATGCAAGCGCAGAAAGCGTATACGTGTTTGATGTTGCACCTCGTGCCACAAAAACTGAAATTGCAAAAGCATTTGAAATGCTTTACAAGCACTCTCCAGTAACCGTTCGGACACTTATTAAAAAACCAAAATCGCATTTTAAACGCACCGCACAAGGAAGTCAGCTTGGGTTTGGAAAAAAAATAAAAGTGGCATATATCTCACTACCAAAAGGAGTCACTATTGAGTTGAGTTAATTTATAGAGAATTACGAATATGAAATCATATAAACCAACAACAAAATCACGAAGAAATATGCAAACGATTGAGTATCGAAAGGTACTTACTGCATCAAAGCCACAAAAATCTCTTACGTTTGGACGAAAGCGCTCTGTTGGTAGAAACAATCAAGGGCGTATTACTACTCCACATAAAGGGGGAGGAAATAAACGACGATTTCGTGTGATTGATTTTATTTACAATAAAAAAGATATCCCTGCAAAAATCACCACCGTCGAATATGACCCTAACAGATCTGCGTTTATTGGACTTGCGGTCTATGCTGATGGAGAAAAACGATATGTTGTTCTCCCGAAGGAAGTCACTGTAGGGCATTCATTTGTAGTGTCTGAAAAAGCACCTATTGAAGTAGGAAACCGTCTCCCTTTAAAAGCGATTCCTGTTGGAACATTTGTATATAATATTGAACTAAAACCGGGAAGTGGTGCAAAACTCTCTCGAGGCGCAGGAACATTTGCACAAGTAGTTGCGCACAATGATGGATACGCACAACTTAAACTACCTTCTACTGAAATTCGTAAAGTGATGGATTCATGTTGGGCATCTATTGGTACTGCATCAAATGATGAATATAAACTCCGTAATTTTGGAAAAGCAGGTCGTTCACGATGGCTCGGCATTCGACCGACTGTTCGTGGGACCGCAATGAATCCTGTTGACCATCCACACGGAGGAGGTGAAGGACGACAAGGAATAGGACTTCGCCGAGGTCCAAAAACTCGTCACGGGAAGCAAGCGTTTGGGGTTCGTACTCGTACACCGAAGAAATACTCAAATCAACACATCGTTTCTCGTCGACGGACTGGAAAAAATAGAAAATCTGGAAATTAATTTCCCAAAACACCGCCTTGAGGCGGTGTTTTGCAATAATCATATTATTGACTTTTTATATATTTTATGATATAGATTTTCCAGATCATTGTTCGGTTTTTGTGTTGTTTGCTCAAAGGTTTGTGACAGTGCTTTTGAGCAAACAATAACACTAACCTTTAAAAACCATATGAATGTATCAACTACCTTCCTTGCAGGAACAGCGTAAAAAAGCTGAGTCCTTGGAAAAAGATCTAAAAACATTCTTTTCGTTAGAAGGAAATGGATTTTCGACGGTAAAAGTTGGAATGTTGCATAGAAATCAACTTTCCATTCCGACACTTCATTTCAAAAGTCCTATAACGATTCAGAAACTGGTTTGGAGAATTAAAGAATTTGGTTTTCCTGTTCCAGATTTTGAAAACGACGTTGCGTTGTTTAAAAATCTTGAAAAAATAAGACCACTTTCCAGTGGAAGACAGCCACAAGAAAATTTTTGTATTTCAGAAATCGAAATAAAAAAGATTTTTGGAACTGCAATTGAGTGGGCACACGAAAACAACCACTCCAGAAGAGTTTGTTGTGGTCCCAACTTTATCAGAGTACAGTCTACGGAGTTTGCAAAAACAATGTGTACTGTATTGAAAACAAAATTTGGCAGAGACTTCAAATTTGTAAGGGTACATGAAGATATCTTTGTGTGCTCAAAAGAGAAAAGGCAGACCCCAACTAAGCCTGTTGAACAGGGATCATACAAAGATCACATTACACAGATTATTACCGAAACGATAGGAGTTTCAATCTATGAAACAGAAGAAGATACGGAAAACAATGAAGTAATCATTGCATTTGAATCAGAGGAGGCATTAAAAGATGCAAAAGACCTCTGTGAGATCTGCAATATTAAACACGATCTTCGTGGGACTACACTTGTTTTTCCTTCTGATGGACCACGTCTTTCTATTAAAGAGGTACAAGAACGGTTTGATATCCCTTCACCCTCCATTATGGAGAAAACAGAGGAACCTGTTGAGCAAGAAGAATCGTTTCCTACCCCTGACTCGTTCAATAAAGCAGTAAGGGACTATGTGAAACAGAGTGGGTACGAAAAACTCAATGGAACAGCAATGCTTCAAACAAAACCATTCCAATATCGAATGGGGCTTAAAGGAGATCTCGATCTCCTTCTTAAGAAAGTAGCTGTTGATAAACCAAACTGGGGAACTCGCCGTCGAAAGGATAGTCCTTGGATACTATTTTTTCTTCATGAAAATTTTTCTTCCAAAAAAGAACACAAGGATACGGTTATAGGTAGAGAAAAGTTTGAAGTTTCTGAATCGACACTCCCAAAAGCTATAAAAGAAAATATTGAATTACTGCGAAGAGAAATAGTGGGTCAGAAAAAAGCAGACTTCAGTAAAATAAGGGAAGCGACTAGTCTTATTTTCAAGATTAGTAAAAAGTTGGGAGTGAAAAAGAAATCGATAACGCTTTGGAAGGGAGACAAAACTCTTTACCCGAACGCTAGATGTATCTATTACCAAAGACCTAAAATTTCTTTAGATCAAATTGCTTTGGAATTTAAAAAGATTGGATACGATGCTTTTGTTACTAATAAGGCAATTGTATTTAGATCAGTATTTCCTACAGCTAAAGGGGTTGCTACTGGTGTCGATAGTGAGGATGCTACCGTTACCAAACAGGAGGAAAAACCACGTCATTTTTTTGAAGAAGTGAACAAGAAGCAAAAAGAAAAAATTTCAATAAAATTTGAAATCTCTGAAGAACAGACACAAGAAATTTTGGGAAAGGTTCCTGATGAGCAATTGCTTAAAGAAATCAAACGGAGAGGTACATCATTTGGTCAAACATTGCTTGCGAGTATACTAAGCTCATGGCAATCAAAATAGTTCTTTAAAAAACCGACAGTACTGTCGGTTTTTTTTAATACAAAAAACTCCCTGTCGATTTTGTGAGCAGGGAGTAGTGGTGTCAATTTTCTTGGTTGCCACCTTTTGAAAGTTCATCATACAACGCAATCGCTGCTTGGGTTTTGGCATGCTCTTCTGAGATACCATATCCATTTCCTTCTAACCCGAGTGCACGGATCGTTGATTTAAAAAGGGTAATGTTTTCAACAGTTAATTTTCTCATAGTGCTGTTGTGTTTTATTTTCCTTTTTTCACAAAGAAGGTGCAATTTTTCTAAAGGTCTCCGGTCTACTTTTAGCGATATGCTCTGAGTTAAATTGGGGAATGTTGCAATCAACTCTCGAGCAAGCATTACTCGAGCATGGGTTTGTGCTATTTTTTCATCAGAATGGATTGCGGGGTTTCCTGTACTTTTCATTCCTTTGATAGCTTTACTCGCAATACTCGCTTGAATTACGTATATACCATCCCGTTTCGTCGTAGTGTAATACACTTCGTCATAATTTCGTTCACATGAAAACAAAGGGATGAGCTTAAGATGATTTCTATACCAATCACTCCCTTTGTAAAGGAGTACGGTACCTCTTTTTATCTCCTTTTGAATCATTTGGTATAGCTCTTGTGCGGCTGCGTAACGAACCTTATCTTTATCTTCGTTTCTATACACAGTCGTTGAAAGCGGAATACCCTCAGGGAGTTGAATAGATGCTTGCCCAATGTAAAAGGGGTTTCTTCCATACAAATCTCGGAAATTTGTCATAATCTCTGGCTCAGTACCAAAGAAATCTCTTGTGTACTCAATAAGAGAAGTAACAACTGTTTCATTCATTGTTGTAGATGGTACATTTGTCTGTACCCGTAGATTCCTTCCTTTGTTTTGATTAGATTTCTTTGGGTGCAGTACCCCTTTTGGTTCGCTTCTGAATTGGGGAGTAGCACTTTCTTGTTCTCCATTTTTTTGGATTAGATAATCGTGCCCCCTTGTACTTCTGCGTTCTGGCATTCCATTTTTTCTCAAGAGTTCAACAAATTCGATCATAGTTCCAGTATCAAGTGTTGCGACTGTTTTCTGAAGGTTAAAGTTAACCAACATTAATCCATCCCTGAATCTCCCAAAGCGTCTTTGAGAGAATTGTCTCAAAGAGTTGTCTCTAAGACTTTGAATATGATCAACAGAAGTAAACCCTTCTTTTTGAAGGATTTCGATCGTGTATCGAATCATCTCTTCAGGATTTCCTAAGCTCAGTGCAAGTCGAATCTCTTCGTGTTCAACGAATTGAATGCTCTTAAGTGTAAATATATGCTCATGCTTTTTATTGATGTGCATATCGATATGTTTACTTCCTGAAAGTCGTGCCTTTTCTTCATACATTTTTTCTTTGATGAAAGGAAACATTCGTTGCTCATCTTGAGTCATCGCATGCCATACTGCTGTCCAGTTACCTTTATGTTTTTTTATGAGCTGGAACACTTTCTGCTCTAGTTCATAGTTATTACTCCAGCCGACGAGCAGCCCACCAGATATAAGAGATGAGCGACCAAATATCCCAAGCACTGATGCAAGGAAATGTCGATCGCTGACAAATATCATATCGAGCACCACAAGATCTCCAAATGGATCAGCGCTGTCGACCCGAAGGCCTCTGCCAAGGTTTTGTACCAATTTCCATTGAGAACCAAACCCTAACACTCGCAGTGGAATAATGAGATTAACAAAAGGAAGATCAACACCTTCACCGATTTTTTCTGCAGAGAACAACAGTGTAATGATTCCTTTTCGAAAATCATCAATAATCTTGTTGTACTCTACTTCACTCATTTCTCCACTTACATAGCCTGCCTTAAAGTAAACATTTTCCCCAAATTTTTCTTTCAATTTTTGAGGAAGGAGGTTATTGCACTCTTGTGCACACAGACGAGCCGTTTCTATCCTGTCGACAAAGGCAATACCTTTTCGTTCATGAATCGGTTTTGATCCCGAGAGGACCAACCCTTCATGTTCAGTTAGATAAGCTTCTTCAACCACTTCAGCTCCAAGTGTCGGGTTCTTTGCGAGTATTCTTGATATCGAAGCATCGTTGAATACATCATAGGCACCTTTACTGCTTCGTAACAGTGCGTCTGATACGTCAATACGTATTCGCCGAGCATTGATCCAGCGTACTGGTTTCAATTCTGTGTCTTTGATCATCTCTGCGATGCTTTTATGATAATTAAGGAAATCAATATATGTTTTCCTTCTTTTATCTTCGAGCACCTCAGGACGTTCAATTTTTTCAAAATAGAAAAATGGATCTCGATCAGGACCAAGCACGGTAGCGCTTGCTCCAAATGTCATCGCTTTCATTTGGTCAAGCATCAGCGCTACTCGTTCAGTAACACGATGAGATTCATCACAGATGACGATGAATGCTGGTTTTTTAAAGTAGTCTTCAACTCGTTTTGATGTCAGTCCTTGATACGTACTGACCGTTAAAAGAGAATCTTTTTCCAATTCTTTTGTATTTTGACCACGATTCCCAGCAAGTACACGGATCTTTTCATCAGGAATATTGCACCATACCCGCACATCACCCTTTGTGCCAATTTCAAGGGGACGATCTTCGTTTTCTTCTATCACACCTTTTGTTTCATCGATAAGCTGTCCAGCAATTGCTATTCTGGATGTAATGATGTGCACTTCTTGTTTCAGTGATAATTCGGAAATGGTATCAAGCGCTGCCCGTGTAAGAGCTCCTATAACCATAGACTTTCCACTTCCAGTGGGAACTTCAGATACTAATCTAATGTAGCCACGATCAAATGATTTTATGGTTGCTCTTAGGAGCTCGTCTTGAGTTTTTCTCCACTTACGACTAATGCCGTAAAGCAAAGGTTTAAGCGTCCTCTCAAGATGTTTAATGAATGTTCTTTTTACAAGATCGTTATATTCAAGGATGCTGTGAATTGGGTGTGACCCAGGCACGGTTCCTTGGAGTAATGATTTTGCAAAGTCTCGGATATTTCCTTCAGGGATATACCCGTAGCGTTCAACTGCGTGAAGTAGATTGCACTGGTGCGTAATCTGGTCTTCAGAGAATGTTTTTTGCATGATGTCTTAGTTTTTATGTGGGTGAGTAAATAGTATTGAGTCATCCTGAACTCCTCAGAAAGAGACCAAGATGACTCAACACAACACCGACATAAAAGCTGTTTTTGAAGGATCATTATTTGAGCTAAAACTAACAACAAATCCTTATTTTGTCAATATATTTCAGTATCTAAAATAATTATTAAAAACTAAAGAAAATTTCTGGTTTCTATTTTGTCTGCGTGCGTAGGCGGGCTATACTTCTTCCATGAATAATATTTCCGAAAAGAAACGGTTTTCTATCGTTGCTCGGGCACGGAGTTTCAATCATGCATTTCGTGGTATTGTTATTATTTTTAAAACACAACACAACGCATGGATTCATACAGCAGCAGGAATCCTAGTGCTTATTCTTGGGGTATGGCTACACATTAGCCACCTCGAATGGGGGCTTATTATTATTGCTATTGCCATGGTACTTTCTGCTGAAGGCTTTAATACAGCGCTTGAAATCGATATTGACCTCACTAGCCCAGATGAGCATCCCTATGCTCGAGACACAAAAGATGTTGCTGCGGGGGCGGTACTTTTGACCGTATTGGGAGCGATTGGAGTGGGGGTTCTGGTCTTCCTTCCAAAAGTCCTTGCATTATAAATAATATTTGATACTATACTCGGAGCTCAGAACGGGCGTTTTTTATTCACTTTCATGACTCGATCACTTGCTAAGGGTCCTTACGTTGACCCGAAATTACTTAAAAAGATAGAAGGCAAAAACCCTATGCAAACAGGGGTGATTAAGACGTGGGCACGTGCAAGTCAAATTGCACCTGAAATGGTGGGGTTCACTTTTGGTGTTCATAATGGTCGTCAACACACAGAAGTACTGGTAACTGAAGATATGGTGGGTCATCGGTTAGGAGAATTTTCTCCAACTCGAAAGTTTACTCGCCATGGAGGAAAGATTCAGAAAGAACTTGATCAAAAAGCTCGAGAATCAGAAATCTCTGCTGCAAAAGCTGCAAAAGCAACAACAACTGATGCAAAAAAGAAGTAATTTTTTAATACTCAATCATGAAAGCATTACTTAAACATTATCGCCAATCTCCTCGAAAAGTCCGCCTTGTTGCAAATGCGGTAAAGGGAAAATCAGTCACTGAAGCTGATGCAGTTCTTTCATTTATGCCAAAGCGTGCTGCTGAACCGGTACGAAAACTCATTGCGTCTGCAGCTGCAAACGCTACCGTTGCAGGTGCGACAAAGGAGCAGTTGGTGGTAAAGAATATTGAAGTGAATAAGGGACTCGTTATGCGCCGTTTTATGCCTCGAGCGCAAGGGTCTGCAAAACCAATCAATAAACGCACCAGCCATCTTCTTGTAACACTTGCAGAAGCAGTTCCAGTAGTTAAAAAATCAGCTAAAAAAGTAAAGCAATAAATATATGTCAAAAGTAGTCCACCCATACGCACATCGGCTTGTTATCCTTCGTGATTGGAAATCACGCTGGTTTGCTACAGACAAAGGTTTTGTAGAAAACCTTAAGGTGGATGTGACTATTCGAGAGTTTCTAGAAAAGCGACTTCGCGGGTTCTATGTTTCGACTGTTGAGATTGAGCGAGGGCAGAAGGCAATCCGTATCATTATTCGTACTTCTCGACCAGGACTTATTATTGGGCGTAGTGGAGAAGGAGCAACAAAGCTTAAAGCTGATATTGTAAAAGCAATTCGACGAGCAAAACTAGTGGTAACTGATGATATTAAACTTGAAATTGTTGAGGTTGCTTCTCCTGAAGCTGATGCAAAGATTGTTGCATATATGATTGCAGAGGGTCTTGAAAAGCGTCTCCCGTATCGTCGAGTGATGAAACAAATGATTGAAAAGGTAATGAGTGTTCGAGGAGTGCAAGGGGTGAAATTCTATGTGGGGGGTCGCCTCGGTGGTGCTGAAATTTCTCGAAGTGAAGAGTTAAAGCGCGGTTCTATTCCACTACAAACCTTCCGTGCAGATATTGATTTTGCTCGAGAGCGGGCGCATCTCTCATATGGAGATATTGGTATTAAAGTATGGATTTATAAAGGGCAGGTATTTAATGATAAGAAATAAGCCATGTTATTCCCAAAGAAAGTAAAATTTAGAAAGTGGCAAAAGAAACGAACCAAGATGGATGGTCGTGTAGAGACTCGTGGAGCAACTATTTCTTTCGGGTCATTTGGACTTAAAGCAGAAGGACTTGGACGACTCACTTCAAATCAGATTGAAGCTGCTCGAAAAGCAGCAAGTCGACAACTTGGGAAAACTGGTCGTATGTGGATTCGAGTTTTTCCTGATCGTCCAATAACTTCAAAACCAGCAGAGGTACCTATGGGAGGAGGAAAAGGAGAATTGAAGGGGTATTCTATCGAGGTGCTCCCTGGTCGTATTTTGTTTGAGGTTGATGGAGTCTCTAGTGCAATTGCAAAAGAAGCACTTAGAAAAGCAGGAACTAAATTACCAATAAAAACTCGTGCCGTAGAGCGTCACTAAGTGTTATTTTTATGAAGAAAAAGATTTCATACAATCAAAAAACACACGAA
>CAZSQH010000013.1:0-12556 GCA_964608655.1 uncultured Candidatus Saccharibacteria bacterium
TACCGCAATCACATCAGTAGGGAGCAGTAGTTTATTGTTTTTTAACAACTGTTTTATTTGTGCATCATACCCTGATTCAATCACAGACACTCCCACCTCAAATCCAGCAACCTTATAAAAGTTATTCAAAATAGCTCCAGTAATCACGATGCCGTCTGCACTCTTCAAAAATTGTTTAATGATAGGGATCTTTGTCCCAAATTTTGCCCCACCAAGAATAAAAATAAATGGATGTATTTTTCCTTTCCGTGCAAGATCAAGTGCTTTTAATTCAGCCTCAAGTTGGCATCCTGCATATGAGGGGAGGAATTTTGGAATACCAACAATAGAAGCATGCTTTCTGTGAGAAACTGAAAAAGCGTCATTGATATATATATCACCAAAGGAAGCGAGAAGTTTTGCAAACGTTGGAGTATTTTTTTCTTCACCTGGATTACGACGAATATTTTCAAGTAAAATTACTACTCCTTTTTTTGCATGATTAAAAATCCACTCACGAGATGACCCTTCAATTGGTCCTGATAAAAAAAGTACTTTATATTTTTTTGATAAAAACTTTGCAATCGGGGCAAGAGATTCTTTTCCATTCCCAAGGTGGGCAATGAGGATAGGGGTTGCGCCCTTATGAAGCACCGTATCTATAGTTGCGTAAGAACTTTCAATACGACGTGTATCAAGAATTTTTTTTCCTTCTATAGGAACGTTATAATCGACTCGTATGAGCACCCGCTTTCCTTTACTATTTTTTAGACTTCTCAAAAAATGCATCCGTTTATTTTTATTCTACTAACGAACGAACAAGTGCTGTAAATCGTTTGGTATCAAGGCTTACTCTACCTACAAGATGTCCCTGTGCCTTCCCTTCAATAATAAAATTTTTTGCATTTTTTTCATCAACAGACCCACCATAGAGAATTGAAATGGCGTCTCCAACTTTAACTCCAAAATGATCTGCGATTATTTTTCTGATATAAATAATCATTTCTCGACATTCAAGAACCGTTGCTTCACGTTGTGCGCCAGCACCGATCGCCCACACCGGCTCATATGCAATTACTACATTTTTTATTGCTGTTTTAGGGATAACCGACAACACTGCTTCAAGCTGGTCTTTTACTTCGCTTAAATACCACCCTTGATGATCACGTTCACGTTCTCCGATACATATAATAGGAGTTATTTTCTTTTCTAAAAGACGAAGCGTCTGCTGTGCAACTATTTCATTAGTTTCTCCTTTTGTTCGAGACTCACTATGTCCAACAATACAATAGGATACACCAAAAGATTTCAGCATCCCTGCACTTATAGCACCAGTTTGAGCAATATCAACAGAAGGAGAAACTGTTTGTGCCCCCAATTTCAAAGATTTTGAAATCTTTGAAACAGAAGAAATGTGTATAAATGGAGGACAGGTAACAATTGAGAGGTTTTTTTTATATTTTTTTGATAGAGATAGAGTAGTCTTTGCTAATCTTTGAGCATCAATAGTTTTCTCTGGTGCCATTTTCCAATTCCCAACAATCAGTATCATAAAACTGATTATAACATAGTGTTTTTACTGCTCTCTCCAAGATGTTGCTGACCAAGACCCAGAAGGCCCGTTGACAAAGTTTGCATTTGCAAGACCTGTTTGATAGGTAATGATCGCATTGTTGCTTAGATTGATTTGGTATCCATTTACAGAAGAAGCGCCTGCGTTGTTTGCTACATTTACCGTACCATTTGCGGCATACAACACTACTGCCCCAGCATTATTTTGAAGATTGATTGCACCAGTTGATGATGATGTAGTAAGAATCATAATATAACTTCCCGATGTGCCAGAACCAGTGAAATTAGCATTATTACCAATAGATACAGTTCCATCAACAACAATGATTCCACTCCCTGAACCATATGATGAAGTAAGATTTACTGTCGCGTTATTACTAATATTTACATTTCCAGTTACCCACAACGTCCCCGTGACTGTGAGTGTTGCATTATTTTGCACCATCAAATCACCATTAATTTTTTTAGGACCAATACTCCCCATTGTGCCATTGAGAGAATAATTGCCAGTAAGAGTTCCTCCAGAAGATGCAGCGTCTTTCCAGTCTTGAATATTTGCACTAGATACCGGCATATCAATTGCAACTGGATCTGCAAGACTCGTATTGCAAGCTTTATTGTTTCCTGATCCTGTTTGACAATAATTTGTTCCTGTAATCATTGAATTATTTACTGTGTGTGCATACGCATTACCAACCCCAGCAGAACCAACAGTAATTCCACTGATTAACCCCTGTGTCCCCCCAAGATACACCTTAAAGAATGTGTCGAGACCAGATGGACTTGTGTTATTCCACGTTCCACTATATTGACCAATCTTTCCAGATCCAAGTGCGTATCCAGTATTTCCACCAATCACATAGTATCGTGACGCATTAGTCGAGCCATCCAACACTATCCAGTAGGTTGTTCCAATGGTCAGTTGAGGAGACGACGAAAGCGTTACATCAATCCATGCATATGAAGTAGAAACTGATGAAGCGGAAAGTGTTCCAGAAGCAAGTGTGGTAGTCCCAGGACTTCCGCTTGCATTATTTACTATACGGACAGTGAGATTTGATGGGGTACTTACCTTTTTTATATAAAATTGAAGCTTATGAATTGGCTCCGTGGCACTCACCTGAAAACTTTGTGCCATATCTTGGGTACTGTTTGTATTTCCAAAAGAAATATCATACACAGGAGTTCCTGAACCATTTTCCTGATCAGCATAAGCAGCAGACGCATTTGCAGAAGTAGCACTTCCAGTAATTGTTCCTGAACCTGTAATGTGCCCATTAGAATAGACGCTTCCCACTACTTGTGAATTATTCCCCATCACTATTCCCCCGAAACCACTTTGCATTCCATAGGTAAACGACACCCCCGCACCTTGTTCAATAATCGTGGTAATGATTCGATTTCGATTATTACTATCCCCCACAGAAGTGATTTGTTTTTCTCCTCCAGTAAGATCAGTAATGGTAGTCATTGCTTCTTGTTCTCCTACAGCTAATGTTTCAGTTGATGAAACCTGTTTTGCGGTACGAACACGATAGAAAACATCCTCGACACTAGACTCTGCAATCGCATAGCTGCGTTTTGATTCAAGCACATCTTTTGCTGAACGAATAGCACTCACCGTAGGAGCAACTAATCCGACAGACACCGAAAGAGATATGACTACAAAAAGCATCATAACAATAATGAGCGCGCTCCCTTGTTGTTGGTGATATGGTTTCATTATTGTCGCAAATTAACTGTTGTATAAAATGTCGTATTAATCAGAGGTGGTTTTACTGTTTGTAATGTAAGCTGTACTCTTACTGCATTTCCAGCACCTGCAATATCCCAAAAAGTTAGGTTTTGCACGACCACCTCATTACTCGATAAATCAGTAGTAACCCCATTCTCAGTAATACGTACCATATTATTTGCTACTGAAAATGAAACTGTGTAAGGGGTTCCATCGAGTTCCTCTCCAGATAATGCGAGTGTTCCTGGAGAAGTAGTAAAAATACTCCCCGCTGTCGCAACACTGCTTGCTTCACGAATTTCTCGAGTAATTCGTTCCATTACCAATTCACTTGTATGTTGCAATGTTCTATATCGTTGTGCGGTAGCATAAGTCTTCATCACCACCACAAAAGACTGGATAATGATAAATGAAAGCCCAACAAAAAGACCTATGTAGATAACCAGTTCAATAAGAGAGTACCCTGCGGTGTGTTGCTTGTGACGCATAATTAATTTCTTATATCTGCAAGATAAAAAGTGAGCTCTTCGGAACGATTTCCAGAAGGGGTTGTCCACGTGATAGTCACTACCCCTTTTCGAGTACGAGTATCGACCGTTCCTCCTGAATCAACAATATCGTCATTACTATCACGAGCTACAGAAGAAAACACAATCGAACGAGAAAACATTCCGATTGTAGATGCAGTTGTAGTGAGTGACCAAGATGTTCCATTCCATGATACATAATAAGGGGTCCCATCTGAGAGATTAGTGATGGTTGTCCAAGATTCATCACGAATTGTTTTTACTGCTTCAAATCCTTCCTCCAAAAGATACGCGACTTGGGTTCTTTCGAGTGATCTCTGCGATGCCTCAACGGTATCTTGGATAATTCCAAGCATAGAAACAAGCACTACAGTAATTACTGCGACAGCAATCACTACTTCTATCAAAAAAAATCCTTTTGTGTTGGTATGTCTCATAAAAATTAATTACGAGTGATCACCCCTGATGAACTAATGGAGACAGTGCGAGATTCACCACCAGAAATTCCTATTGTAATTGTACCATGTTGACTCGTTGTTCCTTTCAATCTATCAAACGATACTGAAACTCCTCCTCCATTTAGGACAGTAGTTTGCAACACAACTGGTATGTCGAATACTACTACTTTGTTTGTTGTGTCAGATGAATTGTATGAGCCACCACTAAACAAAATTGCTCTGTCTGTTTCAAAACGAACACTATAAAATGTTGTATTGTACGAGGCCAGTGTTTGCCCTCGAGCCTCCTGTAGAAGTGAAACAATTGCGTTTGTCGTATTTTGAAGTGCTTGATTTTTCCGGAAAGATGCAAGCGAGGGCACTATCATCACAATAAGAAGAATCACAATTCCAATAATAATAAGTAATTCTATAAGAGAAAATCCGTATTCTTTTTTAAAAAATAATGTCATAAATTATTTTATCGAATCCATTATTGAATACATTGGTTGCAACATTGATATTGCAAAGAAACCAACACCCGCACCAATAAAAATCATAAGTACTGGTTCAATAATAGTAGAGAGGTCTTTTGTTTTAGCATCAACTTCATTTTCATAAAACGTAGCAATATCAAGTAGCATACTTGTCATTTTTCCTGTCTCCTCACCCACCTCCATCATCTCTCCCACCATCACAGGGTATAACGCTATATGCTCTTTAAATACGGTAGAGATTGGTTCACCGCGTTCAACTGCTTCTGTTGCTTGCTGTACCACTTCTTTATAATAAGAATTTTGCAACACTTCTTGTGTAATTGAAAGCGCCCGACTAATACTTACTCCAGACGATACAAGAGATGAAAGCGTTCGGGTTGTACGTGCTGAATTAATTTGCTGGACCAGTGATCCAATCGCTGGCAACCGAACGGATATCCAATCAAAAAGGCGTTTTACTTTGGAAATCTTAAGTCCAAAATAAACCATCGCTATAAGTACTAGTATTCCTAAGATAAGGACACCAATATTATTTGAGATCAAATCACTTAATCCAACAATAATTCTTGTTGATGGAGGGAGTGGTACATTAAGCTCTTGGAATGTTTTTGTAAGTGTTGGGACAACGTAAATAAACATCAAGATACCGATAATAATAATCGCGCCTATAATAATCATCGGGTACATGAGCGCGCTTCGAACTTTTCTATTTAACGCATAACTTTTTTCGAGATTAACTCCTATTTCACCTAGTGCTTGTGGGAGTCCTCCTGACTCTTCTCCTGATTTCACCATTGCAACAAACAGTCCGGAAAAAACACTTGGGTACTTTGCAAGCCCTTCTGAAAGAGTCCCCCCTTTATCAATAGTCTCTAAAAGAGTTGTAATTACTGATTTAAAATATGCGTTTGATGTCTGTTTACTCAAAACCATAAGCGCACGAGAAAGAGGAAGTCCCGCACGAAGCATACCTGCTATATTTTTTGTAAAAATAATTTTTTCTGCAAGAGAAACTCCCTTAAATAAAGAAATGGACCCTCCAAAAGAAAATCCTTTTTTCTTTTCTAACAAAACAGGAATGATTCCGCTCTCTCGAACAAGCGTAACCGCCTCAGCTCGATCATTCGCAACAATCGTGCCGTTTACAATTACTCCACTTTGATTCTTTCCTTTATAAGAAAACTTCACCTTTAAAGTGTATCACGCAGTTGCTTATCTTTAGAGAGTATGTTTATTCACTTACCACTCGAAGTACTTCTTCAATAGTTGTTCTTCCTTGTGTTGCCTGAAAAATACCATCTTCAATCATGGTCATCATTCCTTCTTTTTTTGCCTGTGCCTCTACTTCATCACTTGATCCTCCACGGAGAATGATCTCTTTAATTGAGGGCGATACTCTCATCGCTTCGTGAATTCCTACACGACCCTTGTACCCATCAGGAGACTCTTCGCTTGGTTTTGGTTTATAAAATGGAATTTTTTTCCAATCAGTTCCCTTTTTAATAACTTCTTCTTTTTCAAGGAATGCACGCATTCGGTCAAGATCAACTATCTTTTCAAGCGCACTGAGCTCACTAGTGTTAAGAAAGTATTCCTCTTTTGTCTTTGTCAATCGACGAACAAGACGCTGCGCAATAATTACTTTTGCTGTAGAGACAATGAGGAACGGCTCAACTCCCATATCAATTAAGCGTGGGATGGCTCCTGCTGCTGAATTTGTGTGTATCGTTGAAAGTACAAGGTGCCCAGTGAGTGCTGCATTCACTGCAAGTGATGCTGTTTCTCCGTCTCGAATCTCTCCCACCATGATAATGTTGGGGTCTTGTCGAAGAAGTGCTCGGAGTCCGTTTGCAAATGTCATTCCAATTTCACTTTTTACCTGCGTTTGGTTGACTCGTGGCATTTGATACTCAATAGGATCTTCAATTGTTGAAATATTTACTGCAGGGGTATTTAAAATATCAAGTACTGTGTAAAGCGTTGTTGTCTTTCCACTTCCGGTAGGACCAGAACAGAGAATAATTCCTGAGTGCTGCTTCATGCCATCATGAATCGCCTCAAGACTCTCACCATGAAATCCGAGCCCTTCAAGGGTAAACCCTTGTGATGATTCTCGAAGGATACGAATAACAGTCTTCTCACCATAATAAGTAGGAAGTGTTGAAATACGAAACGATACCGGCTGCTCATCAAGCACAATCTTAAATCGACCATCTTGAGGGAGTCGTTTCTCATCAAGTTTGAGATTTGAAAGCACTTTTATTCGCGCAGTGATTGCAGCTGCCGCAGTTTTTGGCAATGTCATTGCATCATGCAATATGCCATCAATACGATATCGAACAATAAGCTCTGCTTCCCCTGGTTCAATGTGGATATCTGACGCCCCTTGCATAATGGCGTGCGAAATAAGAGAATCAACAATTTTTACTACCGGCAAATCTTCCGCCATTTGCTGAAGATCTTTTGCAGTAGCTTTATCTTCATCATCTTCTGATACCTTTTGAATGCCTTCTACTTCTTTTTGAATAATGGAGTCAAACTCTGCTTGCAAACTCTTTCGATACTGTTGTAGCACTGCTTTTATTGACTCAGAATCAGTCATTCGAGGAAGGATGCGAAATCCGGTTTTCTTTTTTACGAAATCAATCGCGGGGAGATTATCAATATCAAGTACCGCAATCTCAAGATCAGTCGCGTGCTTTTTGTACGCAACGACATTGTATTTCTTTGCAATTGCCTCGGGGATAAGCGTCAACACTTCTGGGTCAATTTTTTCTTTTGCTAGACCAATAAATGGGATACCGAGTACGTACGCTTCCAATCGCTTTACTTCGCTTTCTTTCACCTTTCCATTTGAAAGAAGAAACTCTGAAAGTGTTTGTGGTTTTTCTTCGCGTGTTTTATCAAACTGCTCAAGATCAGCAAGTGTTGCAATGTTTGCATCAAGGACTAAGTTGCGAAGCTTTGCTTCGTCGACAATCATATTTCAAAGTATAGCAAACATCCGCCAGAAAGGCGGATGTTTTTAGTACTTATTGGGTTAGAATTCTATGAATATCGGTTTTTTCTTATTTGTTTCATCATCATCGTTTGGGTCATACGATGCTGGGTTGTTTTCATTTCCATCAGTATGACATCCTGGGTCAAGATCATCTTTAAGCAGATCTTCTGCATCAGCATTGTCGATGCCATCTGAACACTCAGGAGGGCCGACTGTATCTGTTTCATTATCATCGCTTGGTACATATGATGCTGGATTTCCTGCATTGCCATCACTGTGACATCCTGGATCACTCGTATCTGCAAGGGTGTCTTCTGGGTCGCCGTTATCAACCCCATCAGAACATTGTGTTGTAGGAAATGCTTCTGTACAAGAATCATTCGATCCTCCATTTGATCCCATACAATCCCATGTCCATGAACTTGCTCCTGTAGCAGGATTTTGCATTGTTCCCGAGGTACAATTCCAGTGACTTGCTCCACAAATACCATGTATTGGTACCACCGCAGGATCAACAGTAACAGTTACCCAGTTACCGCAGTTGTTCCCTTCGTTTGATTCTGAAATAGTTTGATTCCACGATGCATCATTATCAGCACATGCTCGCACATGCCACGTTCCTGTTGTGGCAAATGTATACGATACAGATACTCCTTGGTTTCCTGACGCTGCAATTGGACCCGCCGAAACTGTTTGCGTTGCAGTCACTGTGGTGTGGTCAGCATTGTTATCAAACTGGAAGAGGTTGGTAAATGAAGCACCGGTAGATGCAATTCCTATGTTTCTTATAGTTGAAGAAATGTTTGTTGCTACACCTTGTATCGCTACAGAAGGAGAAGTGCTCGATGCGGTTAAATCTGGCGCTCCGTCAGTTTCATCGTTATCGTTTGGATCCCATTCATTAGTATTAGGATCAATACATCCTGGGTCAAGTTTATCCACAAGTACATCTTCTGGGTCAGCGTTGTCGATGTCATCTGAACATTCAGGAGTACCAACAATATCTGTTTCATCATTATCATTTGGATCGTATGATGCTGGATTTCCTGCATTGCCATCACTGTGACATCCTGGATCACTCGTATCTGCAAGGGTGTCTTCTGGATCGCCGTTATCGATACCATCGGAACATTGTGGAGAAGCGGTAATAGTAACATTTACCCACCCACTACAGTTATTCCCTTCGTTTGATTCGGTGATTACACTTCCTATACCAGGACTTATGCCATCAGCACATGCTCGTACTGATTTCACTCCAGTAGTTGTAAACATGTACTGCACAGAAGTTGCGGTGTTTGTTCCACTTGGACCAAGCGCTGACATCGGAGCAGGTGTTGAGGAAATATTTGTAATTGACCCCCCACCGTTTGCAGCTGATGCAACTTGGAAAAAGTTATTAAAAGCAATACCAGTTGATACAGTACTTTGATTTGTAATTACTGAAGTAAATTGAATTGATGTATTTGTAAATCCAGTAGTGGGAGTTGTTGCGCCAGCAACCAAGTCTGGTTGGGTTGCAGTATTGACCGTAATTACGACCTCATCCCATCCCCATGCAGTATCATCATCCTCAGCATTTAATCTATACAAATATGTACCGGTATTTGTCACTGTAAATGTGGCAGTTCCACTAGCATTGCTAACCATGGGGTTTGTACTGGAAGGAGAAGTGCTTGAACCCGCTGGGCCACTGATGAATTGCCAAAAAGTATTAGTGACTATGCCGTCACTATCTGTTGCTGTCCATGGAAGTGATATTGCTGATCCGATGGTTACTGTTTGATCAGGCCCAGCATTAACTGCAGGAGCTACATTTGCTACTGGAGTAACCGTATAAGTAACATCTTCATTTACGTACATCCATACTGCTGATGCCACCTTCGGAAGTAAAACTATTAGCGCTAGTATGGCCAGGAAAGAAAGTATTTTATAATAGATTTTTTTCATAATGTTATATAACTCTTATTTTAAAATCCACAAACCTGATATCCTGAATTCATTACATCTTCCTGACATTTTTGCGGATCATAGCAATCCTGAAGATATCCTGGATAAACATAACACTGTTCCATTGGTGGCGGTGTTCCTAGATCATACACAGTGATTGATTGCGCATCACTTCCCACGCTGTTTGTACAGGTGACTGAGTATGTCGTATCTCCATTGATCGTAACGGTAACAGCACCACTTACATCTCCTCCAGTTGAAAATCCTGATCCTGTACATGAAGTTGCGTATGTTGAACTCCAAGAAATAGTACTAGATCCTCCTGTATACACATTTGCAGGTGATGCAGCTATTGAAGCTGTTGGTGGTGGTGGCAAAATAGAGTAGGGTACCGGCATGCTGAGCCCGTTGTGTACTGAAAATCCATATGCACATATCGTCTGAGTGTCACAAGAACTAGGACCGTACTGCTGAGTAAACTCTTCATCAGTACCAGATCCTGGGTAGTCATAGTATGTACCTGACGATACAGCTACCCCACTTGGAGTTCCTGGTCCACTACAATAGCAATAGTTTCCAGAACAAAGTGTTTGAAATCCTGACATATTAAGCTGAAATCCTAACCCACTCACATTGAGAGGAACCGTACCTGCAGGGTCACTAAAGAAGCTTGCTCTTTCTGTACTACTCGTGTGCCAAAAATCAACATATCCTGGAGGGTTATTCCAACCACTATCGCAGTAGTTTGGTCCAGTGGTCCACCCGTTGCTATCTAGTACTTCCACTTTTACGTACACCATCGCATCATCAACGCCAGTTTCAAAATTTACGGCATACGTTCCGGGTGTTGGCGGTATGTTAAAAGGATAGATAAAAGGTCCAAGTGGATTTCCTGGTGAGACAGTACCATTTGAAAGAAGTGTAGTTCGTGGAGTAGCTCCGTTATTACTTGCCGTCAAGCTAACTGTTTTTTGTGCTGTTGAACTAATTTGCACTGTAGCAGTACTAGAAGAGGTCCCTGCAGGAAATGTTGTTGTCATAGACCCTGTAGTAGTAACCACTCCATTTGTATAAGTGAAGGCGTGTGCTTGATGAGTAACCAACAGCGAACTTACTAAAAACCCAACAATAAATAGAACAAACGTCCTTGGAGGAAATCCATCTGAAGGAAGGGTACCTTGTGTTGGATGTCTTCTTGCTCTCATTGTTATATAGAGAGACATAATAGCCGCCAAGATAACAACAATGATGATAGCGAGTGTTGTCTTTTTGTTTACCAAAGGAGCAGAGAGCGTATCTACTTTAAATTCTTTTGATCCGAGCACATTTCCTGCATCATCTTTTATTGAAACGAAAATTGTCGGATTGATGCACTGTTTTGTTATTGGGAAAGAAATAGTAGTTACCGGTTCACGAAGGTACCCAATTCGAAACTGCTGAGTATCTGGGGCTGCACATTCCCAACCACCAGTACTCTTTATGACTGTATCAAGTGTTACCCGTTCTACATTCGATTGATCGACACTCCAGATAACTCCAACAACAGCAGTGTCCCCTTTTTTATAAACATCCTTATCGGGAGTAGCGTTACGTATAGTAGTAACCATCCCTGGAATCAGATAGGTAAGAAAAAATGGATTTGATTCCCCGTTTGGTGTAGAGAAAACAATTTTTGCATCGTACAAACCAGGAGTAGTAACCAATGGAACAGTAACGGTAATTGTTTTTGTTTCCATTGGTTTAAGAGAGGTGGGGATTTGATTCACCATTTCTCTTGCAACAACCCCACCGTACACTCCTCCGCTACGAGACTCTATAACAGGGGCAATTGACAAAGTATCAACTCCTCTATTGCTTACAGTACAGGAAAGGTCGACTGATTTTTGATTTGCATCAGCAATAAATCCTTCCTTTAGAGGAGTTTTTTTTGCACCAACGACACAGGAAGCTGGATCAATCGTTATGTTCCCATTATTGTTTACCAGATCAACTTCCTTAACAAAAGCGATTCCGAATGGAAAATTGTTTTCATTGCTACTGGTAATAAAAATATTGTATTTCCCGTTGAGTCCTGCAGGTGCGGTGTAAGTGATTTCTCTATGTGTTGTCGAATGTTCCAATAGTGTCAACGATTCCTCGTACACTTTTTTATCAACAATTTGGGTATTGTCACTATTGTACAAAGTCACACCATAGTGAACCCCAGACTGTAACCCCTCTCCATTGGCTAAATCAAAAGCAATAGTAAATGTGTTTTCTGATCGGTCAATAATATTTGTATCTTGGATGTTAACTGACGCAACTAGTCGTAATTCCTGTGCCCCTGCAAACGAGTATGCCGATACTAAAAAAGTTAAAAATATAACAAAAAAAGATGTTTTTTTAAAAAATGTTCCAAGAATCAGCATGACTATATAAATGAGATTGATAATTACTATCTTACTATTAACTACTACTGTATATAGTATCATTTTTTGACACTATCAAACATAGTTGTCCACAATTAAAAAGCCGCGTCATAGACGCGGCGGTTTTTTATACATTCAACGAGTAAATGTGTGGCGCATTTTAGTTGGAATACCAGAAATCAGATCTGGTTTTTCATGTTCAAGTACCATCGTGTTTTCGTTGATCGTAATGGACATGGTGTCTCCTCGAATCAGTTTAGTGTTTCCTTCAATCAACTTCCAGTTTCCCTCAAAATCCTCTTCATCGGGAGAACATTTCACTGTAATCCTGTTCCATATATACCGTTTTGCAACAGTAAAAATATGCCAATCATCCATATAGCATGGTGCAAGTGTCAACTCAGTCCAATTTGATGCACCTAACGGCTTTATTTCTTCCTTTGTCCATTTCCA
>CAZSQH010000013.1:12566-14062 GCA_964608655.1 uncultured Candidatus Saccharibacteria bacterium
TGTCAAAGAAGTTCTCAGTACACCCTCAACAACAATGTTTTCACTGTTTGCCGATGCGACCCAACTTACTTTTACACTATCACCGTATTCGACTACGGTCTTTTCAACAGTAATTGAAAGGGTGGGACCAGGCTTCGGAGGAGGAGGGGGTGGTGTAGGAGGAGGTATAGTCCCACCGCCAATTCCACCTGTTTTACTACAACTAGCGAACGTTACGAGTATCACCACCATGAGAAGTACCAACTTCTCATGGAATGAAAAAGTCTTCCTTTTCATGGTATGTATATTTAATGTTTAAAAAACAAGAGTTTTGTGAAAATTTAGGTTTCTATTATCATTATTGGACGATAATCGATCATTTGTCAACATATAACTAAACTTGGCAAGGTGGAAACTGTGGATATCTTTATTTATATTGCTCATACTATATATGTGTGCTAAAGTAGCCCTAGCAGATGTCCGTCCCGAAAGGTCGGACATTTCTATTAAAAGAGACAATTAAATAACAAAAAAATAGTCATGTTAGATATCAAGGCACTAAAAATGGCAATCGAACAGCTCGAAAGTGAGCGACGAATTGCTCGGGACAAACTTATCGATGCAATCGAGCAAGCATTTGCTGCAGCATATAAGAAGGAATATGGTCGAAAAGGCCAAGTAGTTCGCGCACATATGGATCTCGATTCAGGGACAGTCACTTTTGAACAAGTAAAAACTGTTGTCGACGAAACGCTTGTTCGATTCATCGAGGAAGGCGTTGAACCAGAACCACTCGCAGAAGGTGACGAACGAGAACACTATAGTGAAGAAAAACATATCTTACTTGATGATGCTCGTATTATCAAAGGAGATGCTTCTATAGGGGACGAAATTGTGTTCCCTCTTGAACCAAAAGAAGATTTTGGTCGTATTGCTGCACAAACTGCAAAGCAGGTGATTATGCAACGTATTCGTGAAGCAGAACGATCTTCTATTATGGATGAATTTGGAAGTAAGGAAGGCGACATCGTGTCTGGATATATTCAAAAAGTTGACCGTGGAGTAGTGTTTATCGACTTCAATCGCGCAACTGGAGTACTTCCTCCTCAAGAGCAAATCCCTGGCGAACGATATGCTCGAGGTGCTCGTATTCGTGGGTATCTCTATCATGTCGAAGAATCTCCTCGTGGTATTACACTCCGAATCTCTCGAACACATCCGAAGTTTCTTGAAAAACTTTTTGCCCTAGAGTCTCCTGAAGTAGCAAATGGTGTAGTACAACTTAAATCAATCGCCCGTGAACCAGGGAGTCGATCAAAAATGGCAGTGTGGACCGATGATCACAATATCGATCCTGTTGGATCATGTGTTGGTCAAAAAGGTGTCCGTGTTTCAACAGTGATGAACGAACTTAGTGGTGAAAAAATTGATATTATCGAATGGTCTCCTGACCCAGAAGAATTTGTACGCAAGGCTCTTTCTCCTGCAAAAGTACTTGATCTTGAACTCGATGAAAG
>CAZSQH010000014.1:0-14001 GCA_964608655.1 uncultured Candidatus Saccharibacteria bacterium
CATACTCAACATGTCCATTTTTTATACGATGTACTCGTTCGTTTTTCGAACAAACAAGTATGTGATTTTCGAGCATACTATCTCGAAAGACGTATGTCCCTCCAAACACACTCGTATAAAATGATCGCACCTGCGTGAAAGGCAGGTTTGTTAATTGCATACGTTGATAGCGAAGATCCCCATACAGCACAATACTTTTTTTCAGCTCTTCTATAATTTCATTATTAGCCCAATATTCTCCTGGTCCCATAAGGAGGGAAAATAGTTCTCGTTGACGTTTTGCAGCGTCAGCAATAGTGCCAATCACATGAAATCGTACAATTATCCCCTCAACAAGAAGGAGCGCTTGCGGTGAATCAATGTGGGACATCCCTTCATCAAAATCAATATAGCATGCAGTACGAAGTGTAAGATCTTTAATTTGTCCACGAAATATACGAAATATTTCATCCATAATCCCTTTGTAGAAAGAGTAGTACGGCCGACAAATTGAGATTCCTTGTTGTTGTGGACTGAGAATGATTCCATAAGGATTCGATATTCCTCCATGGGAAAGGTAGTCAGGATTGCTTTTTTCTTGAGCAATTTCTGGACTATATCCCATTCCATCAATTCTGAAATGAGCTAGTGATGTTGGTTCAATACCAATCTCTACTAAACATTCATTATACCGTTGGACCAAGACGCGATCGCGTATTTCCAACAGCTGAGTACCTGGAAGTCCAGATGCTTCAAATCCAAAAAGACTGCTGGTGCTGTCCATTTTGATACATTTTGTGTCCCACCTTGTATGTAGTACAAGGTGGGACGGGTAATAGAATATTTATTCAGTTTTTTTTGAGAAACGTCTCTTTGCTTCTTCAAGCACTTTCATGTGCTCAAGTTGTTCTTTCACAGCTTTTTCAAACGTTGTCTCTCGGATCGCCACAGTGACATCAATATACTTGATTGCTTCAAATAATTGAATTTTTCCAAATGACAATCCTTTCATGTTTTCTCTCATGAGCCCTATGAGCAACTCCCTTTTTTCATCATAGGATTTGCTAAAAAAGAGCCCATTATCGTTCCACCATTTCTCAGGAAAATCAAAATCCATAATCCTTTCAGAAATTGCCGCTTGAATATTACGTACATCACGAGAAGTGAAAAAAGGAAATTTCTTTTTTACTTGCTCATAAAATAACGCAATAAAACGATCTTCCTTTTCAGGATTATGTTTTTTCATTAATGCGTGATAGATATCCCGTATTAATTCATTTTGAGGAACCAATTCATCGTTACCGATAAATTGATTGAGTGATGTTAACCTTCTTTGATTTTCGAAATAGTTATAATCATGGGGAGGCTCAAGGCCAACAAATCCCTTTTGATGTTTTTCATATTTCTCCCACCAAAGAAAGTTTTGATCGAGAAAATCTTGCCAAGTTTCCGCTCCAGCAATCACTGATCTTCCTTGTATCCTTGAAAGGACAGCGGGATCAATATCCTCTGGTCGGTTAGTGAGTAGTTGAATTGCATAATTTCCTCTGATCACTGCCCCTGACCCTTCAGTTTCCGTTAAGTAAACTGATATCACCTCTCGAGCACCGGAAGAAATACTTCTATTCCCACGATTCACGAGATTGTTTTCGGCATCATCAATTGGAGCATAGATGATCATACTCGTATCTTTCAACCGTTTGAACCAAGAAAGTACCCGCTCTGCAGATCCGCCTTGGTATTCACTCACTGGGTTTGGTGGAAATGGCCAATAGAGAAATGGAATGCCAAGATCTTTGCACCGCTCGTCCAACATAGTGGCTGTCGCAGCAGCTTGTAGGCTTTTTCCTGTTCCTGGTTCTCCAAATCCCATAGTAATGGTTCGCATTCCCCCTAAATCAAGCATAGGGTTACGCTGTGATTTAGCATCGTAACAGAGAAGTGATTGAATACATCGCAATGACGCATGTTTACTTTCTCTATTCCCGACAATTTCTTCAAATTTTACTTTTTTGAACTCAAACCTAGTAACCTGATCACCGAGCTCTACCTTAAACCCGCGGACTGAAAAATCACTCCCTTCAAGTTTGTAGTGTCGGTTCTCAAATTCTTCCATATACTGAAGCGAGCTTTTATATAATTCAATCTCGCTAAGTATCGTTTGGAAATACTCGATACTGAATTTCACCAGAGCAACATCATCATTGACCAAATCCTCAGAAGTAATCAATCTTCCAAAGTAAAACAGTGCAAATTTCACTGCCTGTTGTGCGTTGATGATAGTAAACTCTGGTAATTGGATTTTTGGCAACACTCTTTTTGATACTTCTTCATTTTTGTATCTCAAAAGTGTCCACACAATGTAATATGCAGAAACAAACGTTGAAATTGCAGCGGCAGTTAATTGTTTCTGTTGAAACTCTCCGTGCTGCGTATCCAATAATTGTTTCTTTGCATTCAATGCCCTGAGATTTGCGAGTCCTGAAGACTTTTCGTACATCTCCATCACACAAATTCCAAGAGAAAATCCATATTTTATTGTATTGGCAACGACGTTTGCTGATTCCGAAAGGATATCAGATCCGTCACTAAAACGTTTCAGGTTCTCAAATACAGAAATTGTCTCCCCTGCTCCTTTTCCTGATGCAACTTCAAATTGTTCCATCATTCGTTGGATTTCTGGAGACATACTTTGTATCCTGTTTTTATCCCCTTTCGGTTGAAACGTTAACGTTTTCAACCACCCATCGATTGGTTTAAGTTGTGCTTCGACTCCTGATTTTGGAATCGGCACTACATTTTCAGCTTGTACCATTAGGTTTATTTTTTTTGAAGTGAAACAATAGAGAACCGTTGTACCTCTTGTTGCAAAGAAGTCTCTGCGTGCAACAGCTGTCCAACCTCGTGAGGAGTAAACAGAAGTGCTCTATATTCAGTTACTTTTCGCAATATTGCTTCTGGCACTTTTCCTATCACAAATTCTTGTTCTGGTTTTTTGCGCCGAGAAGCCGTACCAGTTTCTCCGTTTGAAACCAACGTTTCGCTTTGCACTTCTAGTGCAAAGACATCTGGTGAATCAAATCTCTGAATAAAGTTTCCTAAATCAGAGATACTTTTTGAATACTTGCTATACAATGGGCCAAGTACTAATCGTTTAATTGATTTTAGATACACACAGTCAGACTGCCTGTCGATATATTTTCCAATGTTATACAGTTGCTCATAGCTACCGCATGAATGGTATATATCTTCAAGGAGTGTTTTGAAGTTGCGAATCCCTTTCTCAGTGTCATGACTCTCAACTGTTTCATATAGCAGTTCAAAAATCATTGGCACATTTAAAGTCTCTTCGTAAATCCCAAATGTGTATAAGTACTTGTATCGAGCCCCTTCATTCCCTAAAAAAGACAATTGCCCTTTTGAGAATGGAAGGAAGAACGATCCTTCATCATTGATAAGATGTTCATAGTATGTTCGCAATGATAACTCGTGTTGTGTAGTGCTGACATTTTCCTTTTGAGCATAAAGCGATTGCACAAGCTCTTTCAAAAGAAAGTCCCGTGGTCGTAACTCTTCAATTTTCTCAGCAGCTCGCTTCATATCATCTTTCAAAGTTTTAAACTCATATGAATTGAGATATGAAGAATCTGATTGATCAATTTTTGGTTTAAAATCTTTATCAAAAAGATATTTTAAACAAATACAATTGACGCTGTTGAGCATACGCCCTAAAAAATGTTGCAGTAACATCACTTCGTCATGCTTTCCTTCAGTATCTAGCTGGTAAGCAGCTAGCACTCGCTCAAACACATCCCGAAGAAATGAGAAATACTTTTTATAAGCATCATCATCTCCTAGTACGGTTCGGTCGAGCTCATCGTATCTGTTCAATTCTGTGTAAAGCATAGTGTGCTTGTTTTTAGAAGTGAAAAAGGGATGCCGGTGTGGCATCCCTTATGAAAGATAAAGTGAACCACCTCTTACACTTGAAAAATGTCTGCGGTGGTTTCTACAGGTTTTGTTTCTTCCTGGCCTGTCGATGACACCATTTCGAGGTATCCATTTTTGATCATTTCCTGGTATTCCAGAAGCTTTTGTTTATTTTCGTCCATAATATGACCAAATGCACCAATAATCTTCAGTGCTCGTTTCATATTTTCAGGATGTTCATACAACCGCTTCAGTGCATCTTTTTCAGATGCTGTAGCGATGGTGATCGCCTGTTCCAAGTTTTGCTGATCAGTTTCAACTCCAACCTGGTCAATCAGTGATCCGGTTTGTTGGATGTTCGAAGATTTTATTAACTGTACCGTATTTGCATACGTGTACTCCCGCTCCTCATTATCAGAGCGCAGTTTTACTGCAAGAGATCTCAAATTTCCTGCACTGATTTTCAGTGCGGTCATATTAGTCTGTAGTATTGCTGCAAATTTTTCCTTCGAATTATATCCTGCTTGAATCCGATCCCTTTCTTACTTCTACTGATCATATTCCTGTTGTTTGGTATCAACGACACCTCTTTGCATGGCGTATTCAGGAGAGCCATTTACCAAATCGTTTAACTTGGTAGTTTCTTCCTTTAGCTGTGCATCAACAACATTAATTTTCTGATTCAGTGTTTCGAGATCCTTAGATGCTCTTTGAACGATTTCGATGGCATTTTTATGCCGAACTTTGATTTGTTCAAATTGATCCATATTGACGTCCGCAATCTTTTTGAGTTTATCGACGCCAATAGTTGTCATGTGACGAAACTGATCCAAAAGCTCATCAATGTCAGCTTCACGGATCCGTTTGTCAAACAGCATCGCTGCTTTTTCATCAAGCTCTTGCGCCTTTGCAATCGCTTCTGTGACAAGCGCAGTCCGTGCTTTTATTGCCCTGGATTTCCATCCGAAAATATTTTTCCAAGATGCCCAGTTTTTCGCATCATCAAGCCTTGCATTCGCAATCTCAACAATGGAATCAGCTTCATCCTTCAATGCTTGTTCTGTGGAGTTGAATTTCTTCAACGCATCAAACTCTTTCCCGATGAGAGATGTGTTCTGGAGAATATCACTGATAACCGTGCCTAAATTTTCTTTGTAGGCATTTGTCATTGCAGCAACATCTTCAAGTTTCGCATCTTTGAGTTTCTGAAGAACATCATCGTCAACAGTACTCTTGTTGAGCTCTTTAAGGAGCTCATCGTACTCTTTGACCTTACTTTCTCCAAAAATCTTTTTCTGGGCTTTTGACCCATCTGAATCTTTTTCATCAAAGATCCAGCTTTGACCTGATTCGTTTTTTGCCATTTTTTGCTTTTTTGTTTACATATTTTTTTGACAAACAACCATTGTGGTTATTTGGAGTTTTTCTATCATAATTCAAGTCCTTTGTCAAGCTGTACCCTCTTTTTTTCCAATACAAAAAACCAGCTCTTTTGAGCTGGTTTTATCTTTAATTTAGTAGCTTGTTTTTGGCAATTCAAGTGCCCCCGGAATGATACGCCCGCCAGTCACGTTGAATTGATAGGCATCCTCTGCTGAAATATTCAGTATGGCGTGTTCGTCACATATCGTAATGATCTTTTCAGGGACCAAATAAGCGGATCCCCCAGCCACATTAAATGCTGGTTGAAAGTTCACCGCATAATGAGGAAGTACTTCTCTGAAATAATAGTTGTACACCTTAACAGGATGATCATTGGTAATGTTTCCTATCTGCATAAATGCAGGATTCCCAGAACTTGGGATGATCACCACTTTCCCTTTTTGTCGAGTTGATTTTTTGGTTTTGTCTTTCTTAAAGCTCTCGAGAGCTTTGTTGAACAATCCATACACAAACCCGAGCACAGGAATTTTGCTCCCCAATTTGTCGAGCCATTGATCAAGTGTCTTTCCAAAAAGTTTTATATCTCTTGTTCTCCCAAGAAACCATAAGAAAAGAAACATCCCTATCGCTGCAACAAGGTGCCAGAATTCAGGATTTTTTGCGATCTGTTCGTTGGATACATAAAACAAAAATATTTCTGATTTATCCCAGATAAACCAGTACAATTTTGTCAGTACATATCCAAATAGAAACACAGGACCAAGGATAATAAGCCCGGCTAAAATATCATCAATCAAGTGAGCGAGTTTCGACTCTACTTTTTCATTGTTATTGTTCATGAACAGTGATTTTTGTTTTTTAAAACATTACCATTGTTTATATAAAAGTCAACTATAGTATAATTTATGCACCTCTTATGAAAGAAAACAATTCTCCTTGGCTCTACCAGCTCAACCGTACTCGACCCGAAACACGTCTCTCTCAAAACATCGATACTGATGTACTCATTGTGGGTGGAGGTATTGCAGGGATTGCAACCCTCTTCTTTACTCTAAAATACACTGAAAAAAAAGTGTGTCTTCTTGAAGCGCATCGTATTGCACATGGAGCAACTGGGCATAATGCTGGCTATGTCACCACAGGATTTGAAAAACCATACAAACAAATCATCAATGAATACGGAGAAAAACTATTTCTTGAAGCAATGGAATCTATTGAGACATCATGGGACCTTCTTCATGAGCTCAAAAGTGTTGCAGGAGATGATCTGCCTTTTGAAAAAACGACAAGCTATGGAGGGTATGCTGACTTTGATGAATTTATTACAGACCTCGAAGGGGTCGCGCTGACAAAAGGAATACGCCCTACTCCTGAAGGAATACTCGTTTCTCAAGAATCTGGATGGTTTGCACGTATTCCCGAGCATCTACGCACTTTTTGTAAAGAAACAACGCAAGAAACATTACAAAAAATTTTAGAAACAACAAATACGTACCACGCGATTATCTCTGGGGTAGCAGCGGTAACAAATAGTGCTTTGTTAAGTGATCGTGTACTTCTATATTGTATGGAGCACTATACTGATCGAGTTTCTGTGTATGAATTCTCCCCAATACATGGACTCGAACTCAAAAAGGACAGCGGCACCGCATTCTCAGATGAATATACTGTTTCATTTAAACAAGTAGTCCTTGCAACAAATGGTTTTGAACATTTTTTTATAAAAAATACTACTGGAAAAGAAATTGATAGCGCATTCCACCATAAAATTCATGGAGTAGTTGGCTACATGAGTGGCTATACAACAAATGAAGATCTTCCTTCAGCAACTCGATACTTCTACTCAGACGACGATCTTACTCCTCAAGAAACCGCAATAAAACCATACTTTTATCTTTCTCGTCGCACATTTAAAGCTGACGAACATAAAAAACTTATTTCAATCGGAGGACCAGAAGTGACGCTTGATCAACGAGAGGTGTATTTTCGCCAGTACGATGTAGATGATTCATTTTATAAAAAAATAGATACATTTATGGAAACTCAAGCTGTTCCTAAAAAGTACACACATCGGTTTCAATGGCATGGATTGATGGGGTACACCACAAGTGGCCTACGTCTTGTTGGGCCGGAACCAGAAAACCCCATACTCCTTTACAACCTCGGATGCAACGGTATTGGTATTCTTACTTCAATATATGGCGGAAAAAAAATTGCTGACCATTTGAGTGGAAAAAAAGTACCCCCTAGTATTTTTGATCCAAAAGAAAAAAATTAAATTGTGTTAATTTCAAGTGCAAGTGCGTAATCTTTTTCAGTAATAGCGTGTACTTCGTGCGTAAAAAGTGTGAGTCGCACTGTAGTATAACTGTTGTAAATTTCAGGATGATGATTGAGTTGTTGTGCAATATCAGCAACGGTATTAATAAAGCGAATTGCTGTAGAAAAATCTCCAAAGAGAAACTCTCGAACAAGCCCCTTTTCTGTGACTATCCAATCATGTGGTGTCTCCATATGCCGAGTATACTCCGTACCCAAATCCTTGCAATAAAAAAACACCCGTGGGTGTTTTCATTGGTTAGCGATGATTGTACTTCAAGAAAAAATTCAGTATCTCATTTGCGGTAATCCCCGGATGGGCACCGGCACCGTACCAAATAACTTCGTCAATAATACCTTGCTCTTTTAACTCAGGAACAAGAGCAATTTCTTGTTTCCCTGTCTCAATTCGAGTGGCAATTTCTTCTGCCGATTCAGTTCCTCGTTTTGTTAGACGCTTGATTATCTCTTCAAGTTCTGCAGAAAGAAACAATCCGAGAATTTCATTTGATGGTAAGATTTTTTTCAACTGCTTAAGCCCATTGATCTCAAGATCGAAAAGAGCAATTTTACCTCTGTTAACGATATCTTCATAAGAAGCTCGAGTTGTTCCGTAATAGTTAAACCCGAACTCATTACTACTTGGATATTTATTCCACTCAAGCACTGACTCATTTGCAATCATAGCCTCAAACCCTTCATGAGAAGTGTGAAGATATTTTTTTCCGTGAGCCTCTTTTTTAGGAGCTCTCGTAGTAGCAGATCCAACTGTTTCAAAAAGGTCTGGTCGCAGTGCAATCAATTCAGTGATAATTGTTGCTTTTCCGGTGCCTGCAACGGCACAAAATACTATTCCATTTGGCATGGTACTTATTTTCAAAAACATTACCACAGCTTTTGAAAACTGCAACAAATTGGTATAGTGTGTTGGTGAAAATTTTGGCAATAGAAACAAGTTGTGACGAAACAGGGGTGTGCATCCTCCAACAACATGATCCCGCCACTGTCACCATACTTGGAAATGCACTTTCTTCTCAAATAGATATTCATACACACTATGGAGGTGTATTCCCCGCGCTTGCTAAAAGAGCGCATATGGAAAAAATTGTTCCTCTTTTAACCGAAGCACTTTCTCAAGCAGCTCTTTTAGAATCTGAACCGTCACACACTTCTGAAAAAGAAAATTTGTTTTCATTTCTTCATGAAAAAGAACTCCCATTAAAAGAACAATTTGTGTCGTTTCTTGATAGCTATAAGAAACCTCCCATTGATTACATTGCAGTGACTGCTGGGCCAGGACTTGAGCCTGCATTATGGGTCGGAGTAAATACTGCAAAAATACTTAGCATCGCATGGGATATCCCAATCATTCCCATTAACCACATGGAAGGTCACGTCGTCACTGCAGGGTTTGAAAGAAAAGATGAACATAACTTTCAATTACTTCCACTACAATTTCCCATCCTTGCTCTCTTAGTTTCAGGAGGACACACAGAGCTCGTCATTGCTGAATCTTTTGGGGTATATAAAAAGATAGGAAAAACTAAAGATGATGCAGTTGGCGAAGCGTTTGATAAAACTGCGCGTATGCTTGGATTACCCTATCCAGGAGGACCTGCAATTTCAAAACTTGCAGCTGAGTTTCGCTCTGTCCTAGACTTGGACATCCGACTTCCAAGTGATGCTTCGCATGAGCCGATTGTACTGCCTCGTCCGATGCTTCACTCAGGTGATTATGATTTCTCATTTTCTGGACTAAAAACTGCAGTACTCTACACCATCACCGACCTGAAAAAAACTAATTCTCTAATTCTGCAGAATATGGGAACGATTTCGGAGATTGCGACTGCATTTGAAGATGCTGCAATTGAAGTACTTGTAAAAAAAACAATTGCTGCAGGAAAAGAATTCCATACACCAACTATTATTGTCGGTGGTGGTGTTGCTGGAAATAGATATTTGAGAAATCAGCTAACAAACGCTGTTGGAAAAGAACTCCCTGGAACAATAGTGCTCTTCCCCGAGCCATGGCTTGCAACTGACAATGCGATTATGATTGGAATGGCAGTAATCACTCAACTTAATGCTGGAACAATAAAAACATCCGCCCCAGAAAATCTAAGAGCGGATGGAAATTTAAGTTTATAAAAAAGAAAGGTCACTCTTTTGGAATGACCTTTGTAAAACATTATTTCTGCAAGTTATGCTACTTGTTCCTTCGGAAATCTTTTTTGCATGACCTTTTCATTTAACTCATCCCATTTTGCTTTAAAAAACCCGGTAGCGGAGCCCCAATTTTCTCCTTTCGCCCGCCTCTCTTCGTCACAAATGATTTCCTTGAAAGCCTGGTATTCTGTTAAAGCCCTGGTAAACAAAATTGCATCTTCTTTTTCAAACGCTGGGAAGAATTCGTTGTTTATATACTCAGAGACAACTGAATAGACCAGCGACGCCTGGCTTTGCAATGCATTTATAAGACCGCGAGGTCCCCATTTGGGATAATGCTCCAGAAATAGTTCTGCAATATCTGAAAATTCATCTTCCCTGTTTCCTTTGAGTCTTTCATTCTCGGCTTCTTCTGACAATGCAACCGCTGAAAGTGACCTCGTGCTGAAAAGCAAGCTTACAGCACTCTGTCGTGCCAATTCCATAAATTGATTGAAGTCAAACTTCATAATCCAAGGAAATAACTCGTTTGATTCACGAAGAAAGCGATACACAGGGGTTACTGTCTGTTGCATATAAGTGTTTTTAATGGAACAATTTTTTTACGAAACAATTATACTATATTTATGAAATAAAGTCAATATATCTCCTCAAAATGCTTTAAAAATGGTATATTTTCCCAATGAACGATCCCCTTTCATCTATACAGAGTGCAAACTTTCCTGAAAAGCTCCTAAAACCATACGATCCTACAAGCGAAGAAGTTCGTCTGTATAGAGCATGGGAAGAAAGCGGATATTTTACTCCCGAAAAAATGATTGCAGATGGATTTATCGCCCCTGACGCGGCTCCTTATACCATCGTCATGCCCCCACCAAACGTTACTGGTGTACTCCACATGGGTCACGCGCTCATGCTCACCGTGCAAGACATTCTCATCCGCTACAAACGTATGCGCGGCTATCGTACGCTCTGGCTTCCCGGTACTGATCATGCAGCGATCGCAACACAATCGACAGTCGAAAAGAAAATAATGAAAGAAGAAAAACTTTCTCGACACGATCTCGGCCGTGAAGAACTTCTCCGCCGTATCAACGAATTTGCAAAGCAGAGTCACGACACTATCGCTTCGCAGGTACGCATCATGGGTTCATCGTGCGATTGGTCACGTGAAGCGTTTACTCTTGATGAGAAACGTTCTTTTGCGGTTCGCACTATGTTTAAAAAGATGTACGACGATGGTCTCATTTATCGAGACCATCGTATCGTCAACTGGGACCCCAAAGGACAAACCACGATCTCTGATGATGAAATCGTATACGAAGAACGAAAAGCGACTCTCTACACCTTTAAGTACAGTGCTGACTTCCCTATCGCGATTTCAAGCACTCGCCCTGAGACAAAAGTTGGCGATGTGGCGGTAGCGGTGCACCCTGAGGATGAACGATACAAAGCATATGTTGGAAAAGAATACGATGCAGTATTTTGTGGCGTCCCTATTCACATAAAGATCATTGCTGATGAATCAGTAGAGAAAGAATTTGGAACTGGTGCACTCGGAGTAACCCCCGCACACTCAATGATCGACTGGGAAATAGCTGACCGACACAATCTTCCCCGTCCACAAATCATCAATGAATACGCAAAGATGACAGTCGGCGATGAGCGCTTGCTCGGTAAAAAAACAACAGAAGCTAGAGAAGCGGTTGTTGCATGGCTCAAAGAAGAAGGGCTCCTCATTGATGAAAAAGAAATTACTCAAAACATAAGCACCGCAGAGCGTACTGGTGGTATTGTCGAGCCGCTTCCAAAATTACAATGGTTTATCAACGTAGAGAAACCGATTCCAGCAAGAGAAAATAAAACACTCAAGCAACTCATGCGCGAACCTGTTGCCAGTGGTGCAATCACGATCGTTCCAGACTATTTCAACAAGACCTACTTCAACTGGATCGACAACCTTCGTCCATGGTGTATCAGTCGACAAATCTGGTACGGCCATCGTATTCCTGTCTGGTACAAAGGTGAAGAAGTATATTGTGGTATTGAAGCTCCGAGCGAAGCAGGGTGGGCACAAGACGAAGACACGCTCGACACATGGTTCTCTTCTGCATTGTGGACATTTTCAACACTTGGATGGCCAAAACAAACAAAAGATCTCGAAATTTATCACCCAACTGATGTACTTGAGACAGGCTACGAAATCCTATTCTTCTGGGTGGCCCGCATGATCCTTATGTCACAGTATACTCTCGGGGTTGCCCCTTTTCACACTATATATCTCCACGGAACTGTTCGTGATGGTAAGGGTCAAAAAATGTCAAAATCACTTGGCAACGGTATAGATCCGATCGACATTGCACAAAAATACGGTGCAGACGCAGGACGCATGGCGCTCATCGTAGGAACTGCGCCTGGTACCGACAGTAAAATATCAGAAGATAAAATCAAAGGATATAAACACTTTGCAAACAAGTTGTGGAATATCACTCGCTTTGTTCTTACAAACTACGAAGACAACATAATGGGAATTTCATCGATCGATCAAGCGCTCTTCGATGAGTGGCAAACGATTGCAAAACAGGTAACCGAAGATATCGAAAAATACCGCTTCCACACCGCATCCGAAAAACTATACCAATACGTTTGGACACGATTTGCAGACGAGATTCTCGAGCAAAGTAAACCGATTTTAAACGGAACAGATGAGAATGCAAAACGATCTCGTCAAAACCTATTACTGCAACTGCTTGCTGGTAATCTCAAACTTCTACATCCCTTCATGCCATTTGTAACTGAAGCGTTGTGGGAAATCCTTCCACAAAAAGAGAAACGACAGTTTATAATGATTGAACAATGGCCGGTGAACTAATACAACACCCAATTGCATTTGCAATTATTACAGGATTGCTCCCTTCTCTGTTATGGCTCTTTTTTTGGCTACGACTTGATCGTCGACACGCAGAACCATTCACTCTTTTATTTAGTGGTAGGCGCAGCAAGTGTCCTTTTTGCTACGCTACTTCAAAGTGGAATTCGAGAACTTATTATTGATTCTCCAGCACGAGTGGTTGCCTTTGCTGCAGTTGAAGAAATATTAAAATTCTTAGTATTTTATATGGTCGCTTACAAAAGCGACTTTAATGATGAACCTATTGATCCTGCGGTATACCTTATTACTGTAGCTCTCGGATTCGCAGCACTTGAAAATATATTTTATGTAATTGCTCCCGCTACACAAGAAGGTCTCACCGCGGGGCTCCTTACTGGAGGATTTCGATTCTTTGGATCAACACTCCTTCATACTATCGCCAGTGCGTTTATCGGAATCTTTATCAGTCTTGCTCCTCGAGGAACAAAAACAATTGGTATGCTTCTTGGAGTAGCAGGTGCCATCTTCTTGCATAGCACGTTTAACTTTTTTATACTGAAGAATGATACTGCAAGTTTCCTTCAGGTGTATGGGTATTTGTGGGTCGCTGCTATTATTAATCTCGTAATTCTCGAAAAACTTCGCCGTCTTCCTCCTCGAACAGAACAGAAAGAAGAAGTCGTCGTATAATCACATTATGTCAAAAAAAAGATCATTCTTTGAACGATTGGCGGGCAACCTCAGATTCGATGACGACGAAGATGATTTTGAAGAAGCGTCTCCTATCCCCAAACAAGAACTTCGTCGACCAATCTCTGTTCCTGTACAAGAAAATAAAGAACGTCGAGAACTCCAAATAAACGTCCCTGAGGCACGTTCTGAAGAAAAATTTACGCCTCCAGTCCAAGAGGAAGAAATCGGTGAACTTCCTGTAGATGTATACGAGACACCTGGTGAAATTGTAATCCAAACACTCATTGCAGGAGTACTGCCTGAACACCTTTCAATCAATATTACTCGTGACATGGTGGTCATCTCAGGAAAACGAGAAGAAAACAAAACTATTAGCGACGAAAATTACCATATTCGAGAACTTTACTGGGGTTCATTTGGAAGAACAGTCAATCTCCCTACTGAAATAGAAATAGACACCGCAGAAGCAATCGAACGTCATGGAATGCTCATGATTAAGCTTCCAAAAATTGATAAACAAAGAAAAACAGTTCTAAAGATAAAATCCATATAAAAAACATCCCCCATAATGGGGGATGTTTTTTATATGTGCTCGGGACCAGGCTCGAACTGGTGACCTATCCCTCTTCAGGGGAGCGCTCTACCAACTGAGCTACCCG
>CAZSQH010000015.1:0-12733 GCA_964608655.1 uncultured Candidatus Saccharibacteria bacterium
GGTGCATCATCTTAAAGATAAAATTTGAAACAATAATCTGTTCCCTAACCACCAAGAATGTTCCCGCTTGTATCAAGTAGTCGCCCTTGAAAATTAATAATTTTTGGTACCCCTGGAGCAGCAAGAAGTCCTGTCGGAATAAAAAGTGAGACGAAGAAAAACAGCCCCCCGACATATACAAATGCACGCGGAAGGAGAACCGAAATTGGATTCACCTTTTTTTCTGACTTTCTCATCAGTTTTGTTCTTATTTTACCATAGTATTTTGGAAAAAGTCCCACTTTTTTGACTAAAAAAGTGGGGAAAAGAAAAAATCAGGAATTTTCCTGATTTAGTCTTTCAAATGCTCAATTTTTTCAGCAATATGCTCTTCCATCTCTTTTACCTGTTCAAGCTCTTTGGAAAGCACTTTACTCACCTCTTCAAGCTCAGTAATTTCCTCTTTCAAACTATCTATTTTTTTTGTCTTTCGCACATAAGGGAATGAAACACTTTTACCACGAAAGAGAGATCCGGCAACAAGAAGGAGAATTATCCCAAATAATGTGTAGATCGAAGCAATCCCCGCATGGGCTTGAAGTTTCATAAAAAACGACTGCTGTTCTTTTTTTTCTCCTGGGAGAACAATCCATTTCTCGGTAAGCAGTTCCCTGTCTTGATTGCTTATTTGTGAAATTCCCTTTTCGAGAATTGACTGCAGAACTATTTTATCTTTTGACATTGCAAAAGTTGGTTTGTAATCAAGGCCAAGATTTCCTGCAATTTTTACACTGCTGAGTACCTGTTTCGAAAGAAGAAAAGAAAGCGACGCAACATCCATCACAGCTGCATCAACTTCTCCTAATACCACTTGCTGTAGCCCAACTTCATTATCGGTAACTGTTTCAAGCACTACCCGTGGATAATTTTGTCTAATGAATTCTTCCGATGCAGAACTATCCACCACTGCAACACGACGACCTGTGTAGTCATTCATTGTGATATTTTTACGTAACTCTGCATCTTTTCGTACAACAATCACAACAGGAACCGTCACATATGACTCAGTAAAGATAAGTGATTCTTCTCGCTCGTCGGTAGATCCAATTGAAAGAGCTATGTCTCCTCTTCCGCCTTCTTTTAATTCAGAAATAATTTGGTTTCGAGATCTCGGTGTTGCATAATGAATATTTACATCAATACTTCTTGCAACAAGCTCAAGATACTCAACAGAAAATCCTTGAATAATTCCAGAATGACTTTGGTATGAAAATGGAGGATGATTTTTTTCCGGAATCACCACGATGGTGTTGTTGCGCGATGCAAGCCAGAGGTTCTCTTCTTGAGAAAGAAGTGAAGATTCTGCATGTATAACTTGCCAGGGGAAAAAACAAAAAAATAAAAGCAAAATAAGGCTTTTTTGGAAGAAGAGACGGTGTGCCATTATCCTTTCATTGTACCATATTTTAAGAATTTTCTTTATTTTGAAGTTGCGTGTTGCTGTTTTCTTTTGTTGTAATCGTGTGGACGCTCACCTCTTGTGATTCTGGAATAATCATTTGTGGAGGGGTAACTTCGGTTGGCATGTTTGCTGTCGCAGAGAGAAGCGACTCAGTCGCATGCTCCCCGAGCTTATCTTCTCGTTTCACTTCATGTGTTGACACTTCGAGTCGCTCTTCTTCGAGTCCGAGCCTTCTTTTTATGACACGCATGCGACGGAATGAATACCATGGAATAAAATAAATAAGTACAATGAGACCCACGATTGGGATAAGCAGCGCAAGTACATTCACCAACACCACAAGTGCACGCACCAACCGGCTATCGTTCACGAGTAACTGTACCCCAAGTCCTGGTTTTTCTGTTTGTGTTTGTTCATCGACAAGAAATGGTGTTGCATTATAAGCTCCCGCTACAAGATTTGTTGGGGACTGGTATTCAAATTCACCATTCTCATTGTTTTTGACAAGCACTGCATCAAGTTTTTTCTTTCTTGGTTGTAATGATGCAATAAATTGTTCTCCCACTGATCGAAATGATGCATCCCGAAACACAATTTTTGTAAGTTCATTTGGCTCTCCTTTTCCTCTCAGATACGCAACACTTCCCGGACCAACAGATGCTGAATATTCTGTGATTACTGGAAGAGCAAGCGGTCTTCTTCCTAATCCATCACCTGCAAGTGGCATTGTTGCTTCTCCAATAATAGAAATTGCTGCCGGTGAAAGAGTGGTGACTATATTTGTCCCTCTTCCGTCATTTGCCAACACCGCCCCTTCAATAAAACTAATGGTTGCTTTTCCAGATCGTTTTGCATCAAACACTGCACGAAATATAGTCCCACCAGACCCCTGATATCCAGGATTTAACACAATACCCTCAAAAGGAATTCTACCTTTCCCTACCGCTGGTTCTCGTGTCCAAAGATTGATGATTGTTTGTTCTTTTCCAAGCGCAATTGGTTGAAGCAGTGTTTCCGGGAATAACAATATTCCTGAAACTGCATTAATTGATTGATCTGTTGCATTAATTCGAACTTCAACAATGACTCTGTCTCCCGCAGTCACTTCTGATTTTGATGCGGTGATGTATAAAGACGAAGCACCAAACACGCTCGATGTGTGCATTAAAAATAAAAATGCACTACAACTTAAAAAAATAATTAAAGGAAGCGTTATGCTGCCCAGTGTGACACCGAGCTGTTTCATATTTTATTTTTTATCATAAAACGCTTATATAATCCAGCGCCAACAAGCACAACAATTAAAAATATCCACCAAGAAATCGCTCCTTTAACAGCAATACGTGCAATTTGTTCATTTCCATACCCATCAATTGCTTTTACTTTTGCGGTATAGGAAATAAAAGGTTTCGAAATTGGATAGGGACTAGTTGCTTCTTTCCATCTTCCTAAAAACCCTGCTTTTACTCTATAAGAAGCGATCCCGCTTTCTTCATCGTATGCTGAAAAACTAAGCATTTGCGGCGTACCACTTTCACGGTTTCTCTCCAACAACACAACAGAAAAAGGCAGTGGTGGGATGCTATCACTTCTACTGACCGAAGGTGCTTCATTTTGATTTGAAATAAAGACTGTTTTTTGATTTCGATCATGAGAAAGTGTGGTTCCTTTTCCGTCATTGAGTAAGAGAGATGAATCTTGAATTTTTATTTCCGCATTTCCTATTTCTTTCGCTAAAAACAATAATCGAACGATAGGGACACTCTCTGACCTTCCCTCTTGAGAGTAGGTGCCGCTCACTCCCCCAGGAACTCCTCCAGCAAACGAAACAATTCCTTCTTGTGTTACTCGTGGAGGAACAATCCAGAGTTTAATTATCCCTGCACCATCTTGATAGCCAACAAATGTAAGCAGTTCATCTGGATATGCAACAGATATTTCTGCTGAATTAATCGGCTGACCATCAGTGAGGGCAACAATATCAACTTCTATTTGATCACCAACAGCAACATTCTGTGCGGTGTTTACTGAAAGTATTGCCGCATGCAATGTTGTTGCACAAATGAGGTAGCCTATGAAAATAAAAAAATAAAAACGAATCATATTGTTTATCCTGACCAATAAAAAGCGAGAATACTGAAGTCTGTAAGATTAATCGTACCATCACTATTCGTATCAATACATGCAGGAGGATTTGGTTTTTGATACCAAAATGCAAGTATTGAGAAATCACGAAGATCAATAACGCGATCAACATTACAATCTCCTGGAAGAATATTCTGTGAGGGATTTCTAAATATATCAGCATCCCCAACCGTAAATTCTAGTGCAGTACTTACCCGCTGATCATCAATATAATGTGCTCGTGTCTGATACGTTTCTTTTCGTATTCCTGTTGTTGAAAACGGAAGTTGATACCTTCCTGTTGTTTGACTTTGAGTAGTAAGTGCTCGATCAAGTAAATGCCCTCTAAAAAGAAGTTCTACCGGAACAGCAGGAAGCGCAAATCCTGAAAATGTAATCGTATTTCCTTGTTTGACAGAAATCTTGTCAGCGATAATTGTTGGTGCAAATCGAACCCCTGAAATAACCGCCGACACTCCTCGCACAATAGTGTATGGATAATTCAAAAGAAGCGAACGGTGCCCATCTTGATCTTGTGCATAAAGCGTATAGAGCACTGTTTGATCAAATAATTCTTCAAGAAGCACATTAAATGCTCCTGTTGCGTCTGCTTTTGTTTTTGCTCGTTCAACTCCGTTTTTAAGAAATGTCACTGTTGCATGTGGGTACGCATATCCAAGAAATTGAACCCCTGTCGGTTTAGGAGGAACAACACTTCCTCCGCCACTTCCACCTCCTGGTGGAGTAACTCCTCCCACTGGAGTAATGCTTATTTCATTTGATGTAATAATCGGATTACCAAATGTATCAAGTGTTCGCACTACAAAATAATAAGTAGTTCCATTGGCAAGACTTGTGCGAATAGAATTTAATACATTTCCAACGTTAGTAAATACATACGGCCCTCCACTTGTTGTTGACTGACCAACTTCATATCCTGACACAGAAAATCCAAGCCCAGATGATGTTGCTGTCCATGAAAGATTGGCGACCGTGTCTCCAGCTGTCCCTGATAATGTTGCATTAGTAACAAATGGAAAATAAAGAAATCCAAATCTTCCTATAAATGATGCGGTCGTACTCCTTCCTGTTACAATAAATTCACCACTTGAGAACATGTTGAAACTTGAGGAGCTTCCTGATCCTCCGATTGATCCGATAACTGAATCTTTAACAACAAAATTAGTGCTCGTATACTCAACCGCTTCAACAAATGAAGGCAAAATAAAGCTAAAAAACAATATAGCGATAGAAAACAGAATTTGTCTCATTACAAACGGACCCACCAAAAAAAGAGGCGCGTACCCATAGTATCCCACGAAATTACCTTATTTCAAAAGCTTTTTCTGATTTTATAAGAGAGATAAGTTCATCAAATGACCCTTGTACCTCTGTGTCAGTCAACGTTTTTTCTTTTGATTGAAAAACAAATCGAAGAGCGATGCTTGTTCGCCCGTCTTTTGAAAACTCATCAAAAAGAAATGGTGCTCGTACACAGTGTTTTTTAGCAAATAGGTCTGCTATTTCAAGCAATTTCTTTTTTCCATCGTCTTCAGATACCCACACCGCAATGTCTCGAGTAATAAAAGGAAACGATGACCAAGGAACAAAGCTGTTATTTGAAACAACCAAAGAATGCTCCGCAAGACCATTATGTATAAGTATGTTCTTTTCTTTTATAAATTCATCAAGGGAAAGTTCTTGTAGTATTCCCTTATCACAAAGTGCAACATGTACCACCTCTTTTTCAGAAAAAAATACAGTTCCTACTTCGAAAATCTTTACTTCATCAATAGAAAGAAGTGGTGCATTAATGCGATTTCGTTCATAGCTTTCTTTTACCCCATCAGAGAGATTGCTTCGAAGCATTTCCTTTCCTTTTGCTCCATACGCAACACCAATCTCTCCTTTTGATCGAAATGAGTATGTATACACTTCTCTATACCCCTGCTCAGTACACCAAGCGCGCACTGTTGCGATTTGTATATCAATTTCATTTGGTTGATACACAGGAACAAACGGAAGTGGCGTCATTGGTAACGTATCGTACCCAACAACTCGTCCAATCTCTTCTGTGATGTCATGAATTCCAACAATATCAGAGCGCCAGTATGGTACCGTAAGTATAAAATGGTCTGTATTTTCTTTTTTATACTCGTAATGGTATCGAGAAAGAACATCCTCTATGTGAGCACTTGTAATGGTAGGTCCAAGCACTCTGGTAACATCAGCTACAGAAAAAGAAAGTGTCCGAAGCATTCCTTCACTTTCTTCTTTCTTTTTTTCTGTTATTGCACTTACAGTTCCTCCGGCAATGGTTTGTATTAATGAAACAATTTGTTTTGTTACTGTTGTAACAAAAGCTGGTGAAATATTATTTTCAAATCGTTTTGATGCATCAGTAATAAGTCCCAATCTACGTGATGTTTTACGAATACTTACTGCATCAAAGTGAGCAATTTCTATAACAATACTCGTGGTATGTTCTGTTACTTCAGCCGTTACTCCTCCTTTTACTCCTGCAATTGCAAGTACTCCAAGATAGTCAGCAATGACAAGATCTGTTTCTTTCAAAACTTTTTCTTCGCCACCAAGTAATTTAGTTGTCTCTCCTTCTTTTGCGGAACGCACAATAATACCACCGTCAATTTTTTCTGCATCAAACACATGGACTGGTTGTCCACTATCATTAAGGACAAAATTTGTTACATCAACAACATTATTGATACTTTTCTGTCCTATGGATTCAAGTGCCTCTTGTAACCACTTTGGTGAAGGACCGATAGTCACTCCATCAATCCGCACAGCAGTGTATTTATCACAACGAGCATCTTGTATGTCAACAGGAAACAGGGGTAGATTTTTAGGAAGCGGTGTCACTATCTGTTCTTTTTTTGAAAGCCGTAACAACGCAGCAACCTCACGAGCAATACCACAGTGAGAAAGACAATCCCCTGCTCTATCAGGAAGTACTGCAATATCAAACACAGTTGTGTTATTTTTTATCTCTGATGATTCAACCTCAAATGCGTGTCGATGAATCGTATCAGCAACTATCTCTGCTGAAGGAAGTTGTTCTTGTATGTGCTGTTGTATCCAATTGTAAGAAATTTTTATCATAACATTACCACTGATTAAATCGTAGATCGCCTTGGTATGCGAGGCGCACATCAGGAATTCCTAATTTTACATTTGCGAGACGATCAAGCCCTGCGCCAAACGCAAATCCTGACACCTTTTCAGGATCATACCCAACATTTTTAAGCACTTGAGGATGTACCATCCCAGCACCACATATTTCCAACCATCTTTCTTGAAATTTTACCCATACTTCAAACCCAGGCTCAACAAAAGGAAAGAAGCTTGGTCGTAAACGAATATCAGCATCTTCACCAAAAAATTCTTTGAAAAAAGAAAGTAATACTCCCTTCATATGCTCAACGGTAATTCCTTCACCAACCACAAGTCCTTCTATTTGATAGAATTGCATCTCATGCGTTGCGTCTGTTGCTTCATTTCGAAATACTTTTCCTGGGGCAATAATCGCAAATGGTGGGGTATGGTTTTCCATATAACGAATTTGAACGTTTGAAGTATGTGTCCGAAGCACATACCCTGGTTTTCCTTTTATCCAAAAGGTGTCCTGCATATCTCGTGCAGGATGATCTTTAGGAACATTGAGCGCATCAAAGTTGTGGTACTCATCTTCAAGCTCAGGTCCCAACGCAACAGAAAATCCCTTCTTTATAAAGATATTTTTTATTTCCTCTGTAATGAGGGTCAATGGGTGAAGTGTTCCTTTTTTATACTGCATACTATTTTCTAAACAATGTTTTCATTGTAACCCACATTCGAGCAAGTGGACTTTTGATCCGCTCTGGTTTTCGAAGCGAGCATCCTTGTGGACAATACATTTTTCCTTCTTCATTTGTGTGTTTTTTCTCGCAATCGTGACACATAATAAAATGCCTCGCACACCACTGCCGATCACAGTCAGCGTAGTGTTCTGCCGATTTTTTACAAACAGCACAACGACCAATGATTTTATGTTTTGGATCATCTGTGTAAAATCCCATTACTTCTCGTTGGTCAAACACATAGAGCTTGCCATCAAAATGTTCGTTTGGATATTGTTCCATATAAGAAACAATCCCTCCATTAAGTTGATACACATCAGTAAACCCTTGCGTAATAAGATACCCGCTCGCCTTTTCACAACGAACACCTCCTGTGCATACCGTAAGTACTGTTTTGTTTTTCAAATGAGCAATCTCTTTAACAATTTTAGGAAGATCTCGAAAATTTTGAAGTGACGGAAGAAGCGATCCAGAAAAATGTCCCACTTCATGTTCATACATATTCCGCATGTCAACAATATAAAATTCTTTTCCATCCAAAAACCAATTGTGTAATTCTTTTGGGTCGAGATGTTTTCCTGTTACTTTATTTGGATCAACATCACAAGTTCCTAAATGTCCCGAGACGAGTTCACTGCGCACCTTTACTGACAATCGTGGAAATGCTTTCCCTGTCCCCTCCGATCGCTTCATGTGGATGTTTAAAAAACGAGCATCTGTTTCCATTTCTTTTATAAATGATTCCGTATTCTCAACCGTTCCTTCACAGGTGATATTGAGTCCCTCATGGGCCACAATAAAGCGCCCTGTCAATCCGTATTTCTTTCCAAGCAAAAGGAGCCAATCCCTTACTTTTTGTGGGTTTTCGATAAATACGTACTTATAAAAAAGGAGTATTTGGTGTTGCTGATTCATAGACGATATGTCCCCTACTCTATCAAAAAAAACGTATCTTACAAAACCTTACTATCGTGCTGATTATGAAAATATACCGAACAGCACAGCGGTAAAATTAAGTATCGAGTGAGCAATACAGGCCATAATGAAATCAGGGTATTTTTCATAAAGCCACGCAAATAGTACTCCTCCAAAAAATGCGATGGGAAGTGTAATCACTGCATATGGATAAATAATATGAAGCAGAGCAAAAAGTGATGCGTTGAGAATAACGCGGTGACGCATACTGAAAGAAAATTCTCGAAGTCGTTCAGTGAGAAATGCTCGGTAGGCGACCTCTTGTAATACACAAATAGGAATAAAAAATAAAATCAATTGCCAGCTTGCGGACCAATCAAAAAGAGCGAGGGGTTCAAATCCAAATGCTTGAGCATAAAAAATAATAAGCACGGTACTTATTACTGAAAATATCATCCACGCGAGCACTGCCTTATACTTAAAAGGAGAAGCAATTCCAAGTTGGGCTCTTGTCCAATGTTGATATTTAATAATACTCGAAATAAGCAAAACAACACACAAAAGAACTAGTAACCTCCAAGAGTGTGGAATAACTCCTACATAAATAAGCACCACTGGAACAATAAATAGGTATACGATCTCAAGAAATGCTTGGTTCTGATTAATGGTCGGTGATTCTATAACGTTTTTTTTCATAAAGAAAAATTTTTTTCAATTTCTATTAAGCGACGATATTTTACAAGTCGCTCTTCTCGTGAAGGAGCGCCTGCTTTTAAAAATCGAGCACCAACACCAACAGCAAGATCTGCGATAGCAGTATCATTTGTTTCTCCTGATCGATGAGAAATAATAATATCCCAATGTTGCCCACGTGCAAAAGTAATCGCATCAAGCGTTTCAGATACAGTGCCAATTTGATTAGGTTTAATAATAACCGCAGTGATAGCATTCATTGAAGCGGCGTGTTCCATGCGCTGCGCGTTGGTGGTAGTCAAATCGTCGCCAACAATTCTTACTCGTCCCTTAAGACGATCCGCAAGCGCAGCGAACAATTGAAACTCGTTCTCTTCAAAAGGATCTTCTATTGAAATAATTGGGTACTTATCAGCAAGTGAAACATACCACTCTATGAGTTCTTTTCCTGAGTACAATCTGGTGACTCCTTTGTCTCGTAATACATATGTTCCATTATCAAAAAAGCTTGTTGCTGCACAATCAATCGCAATCGCACATTCTGCGAATGTGTATCCGGCTTCAACAATGGCACGGGTGATATATACAAACGGATCTTCGTCAGAAGAAAAAGAAGGAGTAAAACCACCCTCATCTCCTAATTCGGTAGAGTTTCCTTCGTTGTGTAATATTTTTTTAAGAGCATCCATAACTGAAAGAGCGATCTTTACTTGTTCAGCAACAGTTTTTCCACCGACAGGAACAACCATATATTCTTGAATCGCGAGCCCGTTGGTGGCATGTTTGCCGCCATTTAATATGTTGCACAATATTGACGGAACACGCGGAAGAAAATGGTGCCCTGTTTCTTTTGTAAAAAATAAATGTAACGGTATTCCTTGTGAAATTGCAACCGCTTTAGCAAACGCAAGAGAAACACCTAATAGCGCATTCGCCCCAAGACGTATTTTATTTTTCGTACTATCAAGAGCGCATAATGTTGCATCAAGGGTCTGCTGGTCAAATAATTTCCCAGCTATATGCTCATTAATTTCTTTATTCACATTTTGAATTGCCTGTTTTACCCCTTTGCCATTATGGTAAGCAGTGTCGCCATCGCGTAGCTCATGTGCCTCATTAGTGCCTGTACTTGCGCCAGACGGAACTGACGCAACACCTTTAGAGCCATCTGAGAGTACACAGGCAACCTCAATAGTAGGATTACCTCGTGAATCGAAAATTTCATGTGCAATAACTGATTTTATTTTAAACATATTTTATTCGAAAATATTTCTGCTATGACCACGTTTTTGATCTTGCTGTTCTGCTTCCATAACAATAGTTTCCATTATTGCTACTGCTTCGACAGGATAGTTTCCTATCGCTGTTTCCTCTGAAAGCATTACCGCATCAGCACCTTGAAGAATAGCAGTTGTAACATCAGTCACTTCTGCACGAGTGGGTGTTGGATGATTAACCATTGAAAGGAGCATCTGTGTTGCAACAATAACAGGTTTCTTGGCATCATTTGCAAGTGCAATAATTTTTTCTTGTATAAATGGAATTTCTTCAAGAGGAACTTCATTCCCTAAATCACCTCGAGCAACCATCACTCCGTCAGCGACACTCACAATATCCGCAAGAACAGTCAATGCTTTTGCTCTTTCTATTTTTGCAATAATCTTTTGTGATCCGTGATATTTAGTAATAATCGAACGACATATTTCTATGTCTTCTGGTCCAGCAACAAAAGAGAGGGCGATATAATCAACTCTTTTTTCCACTGCAAATGCAATTAATTCTTTATCTCGTTCTGTAATCGTTTGTGTTGCATGTAAATCATACCCATGGAGACTCCCCTCCTGAATTCGAGGACCAGGAAGATCGATAATAATAGGAATGTGCCTATTATTATCTTGTGCCACACGACGAACGAGCTCTATTTGTTGTGCGTGTAAAACAACGTCTCCATAAGAAAAATTAAAACGGACCATATCAAGTTGATGAGCAAGCATTTCTCGTATAACACGTTCATTGTTTGACGCTGGCCCGATTGTTGCAATAATTTGTGCTGCTGAGTGAAGTGGTGCTGTTTGTTCAAGATGACGAACTTCTTTTGACACCATATGTCCATCATCAGAGAGTGTATAAATAAGCACTGCTTCAAACGGCATTTCAACATCAGCGATTGCTTCATCAGAGATTGATTCAATATATTTGAGAATGGTGCGAAGCGAATTGCCATGTGCAACGACAAGCACATTTTTCCCTTCTTTGATTTTTGGTAAAATACTGTTTAAGAAGTAAGGCACTGCTCGATCATATACCATTTTGAGTGACTCGCCGTTTGGAATCGAATGGTCCCATCCTCTTCGAAGTTGCTTAAACTCTTCCTCTCCAAGTAATTTTTCCATTTCCCACTTGTTTCGCCCTGTGTAATCACCATAATCACGTTCGTTTAATGCTGCAGAATGTTCTGTTGGAACTTCAAAGAGCTCACACGTTGTAAGCATGCAAGAAAGTGTTTCGATAGAACGTACCTGCATTGATGCAAACGCACAATCAATTGAAACGTCTTTTATAAGAAGTCCGATATCTTTTGATTTTTTAAAACCAAATTCAGTTAAGTGCCTATCGTGTGTACCGGTCCATCGACCAACCTTGTTCCATTCTGACTCCTGATGTCGTGCGAGGATAAGTTTTCCATTCATACTTGTTATAGTGAAACCGCCGTAGACGGTGTTCGTCCTTCAAAAAAATCGATAATACTTTCCGCCGCAACATCAGCCATTTCGACACGCGCTTCAATACTCGCAGAGGCAATATGCGGGGTGAGAACAACATTGGAAAGATGTCTTAAACGCTTTGAAATATGCGGTTCACGCTCAAACACATCAAGTCCCGCTCCCCCAATACGACCTTTTTCAAGCGCTTCAACGAGTGCGTCTTCATCGATAATTGGCCCACGGGAAGTGTTAACAAGAAGTGCGTGCGGACGCATCAGAGAGATACGCTCTCTATTGATGAGGTGGTGTGTTGTTGGTAAAAGAGGAACATGGAGACTCACCACATCAGCATTTGTTAATAACTCTTCAAGAGAAGCGGTCTTTTTTGCACCGTATTCTTTCTCAAGTGTCTCGTTCGTACCAACATCACTATAGAGAATAGAGAGTCCAAGCCCGTGGCAGTATTTTGCTACCCGTTCTCCTATTCTGCCAGCCCCCACCAATCCAAGTGTTTTGCCAACAATGTTTGTTCCCACAAACAATGACGGTGACCATCCCCTGTAGTTTCCTTTTCGAACATAGTCATGTGCAGGAACAATGTGTGCTGCCAGAGCGAGCATCAGTGCAACAGTGTGTTCTGCAACTGCTTCTGCGGAAGCAACCGCAGGAGCATTTGCAACAATGATTCCTCGTTTTTTTGCTTCGACAAGATCGATGTTATCGAAACCAGTCGCGTAGTTTACTACGAGTTTAAGCGTCTTCCCTGCATCAAAAATTTCTCCATCTATCTTGTCGGTGAGAAGACAAAGGAGGGCGTCATACCCACCGTTTCGGAGTGTCTTTATAAGCTTTTTTCTAGGGATAACGTCGTCCTTCTCATACACATCAATCTGATATCCCTTCGAACTGAGACGATCAATAGCATTTTGAGGGATGGGGCGCGTAACAAAGATTTTTGGTGCCATACGAATGGGAGTATAGCACTTTGGATTTTTTTG